>NZ_BAAALD010000015.1:0-15791 GCF_039528095.1 Kitasatospora arboriphila | reverse complement strand
CGCCCCCCCCCCCGGCCCCCCCCCCCCCCCCCCCCGCCCCCCCCCGGCGCCACCGCCACGGCCCGGACCCTGACGTCCGGGCCGTGCCGGAAGTGCAGGGTGAACTCCACCCGTTCCCCGGCGCGCAGGGCCGGCGGGCGGACGACCAGCAGGTCGACCCCCTCGGGCGACATCCGTACCTCGGCCCGGGCGGGCACGGCCAGCCCCGCGACCGGCTCCCAACTGCCGGTCGCCCCGCGGTGCACGTGCCGCTTCAGCACCACCCGGCCGGTCGGGCCCCAGCTCGCCCCCGTCAGCTCGTCCGGCACGTCGCCCGGGTTGCGCAGCACGAAGAACGCGGCCGTCGCCACCGGCCGGACCGCGCCCGCCACCGGAACCAGGATCCGGCCCTCGCCCGCGACGACCGGCTCCGGCCGTCCGGCCCGGCCGGCGGACGCCCAGGCGCTCAGCAGCACCAGGGCCGCCGTCACCGCGGCCGCCGGCGGCAGCACCGCCGCCCGGTTCACCGGACACCCCGCGAGGCCCGCCAGGTGCGCAGCCGCAGACTGTTGGCGACCACCAGCAGCGAACTCGCCGACATCGCGAGCGCCGCCGGCATCGGATTCAGCAGGCCCAGGGCAGCCATCGGCAGCAGGACGGCGTTGTAGCCGAACGCCCAGACCAGATTGGTGCGGATCGCCGCCACCGTGCGCCGGGCCAGCCGCACCGCGACCACCAGCGACTCGATGTCGCCGCGGACCAGCGTCAGCCCGGCCGCGCCGATCGCCGCGTCGGTGCCGCCCGCGAGGGCGACGCCCAGATCCGCCGAGGCCAGCGCCACCGCGTCGTTGACGCCGTCCCCGACCATCGCCACGCGCCGCCCCGCCGCCCGCAGCCCGGCGATCACCTCCGCCTTGCGCTCCGGCGAGGCCGCGGCGTGCACCGCGGTGATGCCCAACTCGGCCGCCACGGCCCGGGCCGGGCCCGGCCGGTCGCCGGTCAGCAGGACCGGCTCCAGCCCCAGGTCGCGCAGCCGCCGCAGCGTCCGCCAACTGCCCGGCCGCACCGTGTCGCCCACCGCCAGCACGGCCGCCGCCCGGCCGTCGAGCTCCACCACCACGGCCGTCCGGCCGGCCGACTCCGCGCGGGCGAGCGCCGTGCGCAGTCGCCCGCCCGGGACCGTCACCCGGTCGGGACGGACGACCCGCACCCGCCGGCCCTCGACCGTCCCCCGGACACCGAGGCCCGCCGTCGCCGCGAACCCGTCGACCGCAGGCAGCCCGGCCCCGCCGCGCAGCCGGGTCGCCGCGGCCACCGCCCGCCCGATCGGATGCTCCGAGCCGTGCTCCACCGCCCCGGCCAGCCGCAGCACCTCCGCCTCGCCGACGCCGGGCGCCGTGGTGACCTCCACCAGTTCCATCCGCCCGGTGGTCAGGGTGCCGGTCTTGTCGAGCACCACCGTGTCGATCCGGCGCAGCCCCTCCAGCACCTCGGGCCCGCGCACCAGCACGCCCAGCTCGGCGCCCCGGCCGGTCGCGGCCAGTAGCGCCGTCGGCGTCGCCAGCCCGAGCGCGCACGGGCACGCCACCACCAGCACCGCCACCGCCGCCGTGACCGCCGCCTGCGGAGCGCCACCGGCACCGAGCCAGAAGCCCAGCACGCAGACGGCCACCGCCAGCACGCACGGCACGAACCCGCCGGCGACCGCGTCGGCCAGCCGCTGCGCCCGCGCCCGGCCGGTCTGGGCCTCGGTCACCAGTGCGGTGATGCGGGCGAGTTGGGTGTCCGCGCCGACGGCGGTGGCGCGCACCACCAGCACACCGCCGACGTTGACCGTGGCACCGGTGACCCGGTCGCCCGGCCCGACCTCCACCGGCACGCTCTCACCGGTGAGCAGGCTGGCATCCAGCGCCGAGCCGCCCTCGACGACCACGCCGTCCGTGGCCACCTTCTCGCCGGGCCGTACGACGAACTCCTGGCCGGGCAGCAACTCGCGCACCGGGGCGAGACGTTCGACGCCCGCCGCACGGACGCACACCTCCTTGGCGCCCAGTTCGGCGAGCGCCCGCAGCGCCGATCCGCCGCGGCGGCGGGCCCGCCCCTCCAGGACGCGGCCGCACAGCACGAACAGCGGCACGCCGACCGCCGCCTCCAGGTACAGGTGGGCGGCGCCGCCCGGGTCCGCGGTGAGCGAGAACGGCATCCGCATGCCGACCGCGCCGGCGCCGCCGAGGAACAGCGCGTACGCCGACCAGCCGAAGGAGGCCAGCACACCCAGGCTCACCAGGGTGTCCATGGTCGCCGTCGCCTGCCGCAGATGGTGCCAGGCCCGGCGGTGGAACCCGTACGCGCCCCAGGTCACCACCGGGACGGCCAGCAGGAAGCAGACCCACTGCCAGGCCGGGAACTGCAGCCCGGGTGCCATCGACACGGTCAGCACCGGCACGGCGAGGGCGGCCGTGACGGACGCGCGGAGCAGCCCGTCGTCGTCCCCGTCCGTCGGCGCGGCCCCGACCGGTTCGTCGGGAAGGGGCGCGGCGGTGCAGCCGGCGCGTTCCACCGCGGCTGCCAGGTCGGCGAACGGGACGCCGGCCGGATGGACGACCCGGGCGCGGCCGGTGGCCAGGTTCACCGTCGCCGTCACGCCGTCGATCCGGGCCAGCCGCTTCTCGACCCGGCCGACGCACGCCGCGCAGGTCATGCCGCCCACGGCCAGGTCGGTGACCACGCGGCCGGTCGCGGCGCTCACCGGGCCGCCCCCGCCGCATGGCCCGGCATGCCGCCGCCCGGATGGCCGGTGCCGGGCGTGCCGCCGGTGGCGGGCCGCAGCCCCGGTGCCACCGGGCCGACGGCCCTGCCCAGGGCGAACGCCCCGCCGAACACCAGGACGAGCAGCAGCACGAAGCCCGTCAGAACACGATGCGGCCGGGTACCCGGCTCCGAAGTCTCCACACCCCAGCAGTCGGGGCGGGCCGGCGGTGAGTTCCCGGGCACCCAGGATCGGGCCGACCGGGGCGGAGCTGCACCGCGGTCACGCCGCCTTCGCCGCCGTGCCCGCGACGTCCCGCAGGAGGGGGAGGAGCATCTGCTCGTAGGCGGTGAGCGGTCGGGCCAGCGTCCAGCTGACCAGCACGGCGCGGCGCTCGGGCGCCGGACGGACGCGGACTTCGGCGAGCACGCCGTGCCGGAGTTCCAGCCGGACGGAGCAGCGCGGCACCAGTCCGACGCCGAGGCCGATCCGGGCGGCCTCCTTGACGCCCTCGGTGCCCCACAGGTCGAGGGTGCGGGCGCCGGTCAGCTCCCAGCTGTGCAGCAGGTCGGTGAGCTGGCGGCGGGTCTGCGAGCCGCACTCGCGCAGCAGGAAGGTCTCGCCCGCCAGGTCGGCGGGGGTGGCGGTCCGGCCCGCGAGCGGGTGGTCGGCCGGGCAGACCAGCAGCATGTCGTCCTCGGCGAGCCGCTCGGAGCGGTACCGGCCGGGCGGCAGCGGGCCGCCGCTCAGTCCGATGCCCGTCCGGCCCTCCTCCAGCGCCTCGGCGAGCTGGTCGGCGGTGCCGATGGCGAGGTTGAACTGGGCGGCCGGCTCGCGGCGCCGCAGCTCCCGCAGGACGGACGGCAGGAACTGGCCGCTGACGGTGCTGGTGCTGCCGATGACCAGGGGTTCCGTCCGCAGCAGCGCCGCCGCCTGGACGGCCTCGACGGCGTGGTCGGCGACGGCGAGCAGCTCCTTGCTCTGCGCGAGCAGGATCTCGCCCGCCAGGGTGGGGCGGATCTTCGGACCCGAGCGGTCGACCAGCTGGGTCCGCAGGGCTATCTCCAGGTTCTGCACCTGTTTCGACACCGAGGACTGGCTCAGGAACAGCACTTGTGCGGCGGCCGAGAACCCCCCGCACTCGATGACCTTCGCGAAAACCGCCAGTTGGTTGAGGTTCAGTCGCATCATGGCCTCGCTCGCGTCCGGAGGGTTGGGACACAGGGGTCGGCGCGGCAGCCCGCGGTACCGGCCGGTACGGCAATGTACCGTGCACCGGGCCGGTGTCACAGGCGGTTCACCTGCAAGATCAACAGGTCGTGTGCGCCCGTTCTCCTTGCTCCGCACCCGGGTTGACGAGCGGTCGGGCCGGTCGGCGGCCGCCGCGACGCCCCGGGTCGCGTCCGGGCCCGGAACCCGGCGAATGGCAAAGGATTGGCAAAGGCGCGGGACGAAACCTCGATCCGGCCCTCTTCTCACGATGACCGGCCCGCCCGTGGCCGGCAGTTCCTCGGGAGGTGGTCCGGTGCACGCTTGCCCCAGCGGTCGACCGGCAGTGCATTCCCCGTCCGGCGCATCCGTGCGGCGGACACCCGCCCCGGCCGGCCGCCGCGCCGACGCCGCGAAGTCCGGCGACCGCCCCCCGCGGTGCAGGCCCGGCAGGCCGTGGAAGGAGGCGTCGTGGATTCACTGACCCTGCCCGGCGGCGGCCGCGGCGAACTCGTCCGGCGCCCGCCCTCCGCGCCCACCGACAAGCCCCGGCCCCAGGCCGGCCCCGGAGTCGTCCAGGCGGTGGCCCTCTCCGCCGTCCCCGGACCGCCCCCGCCCGGACTCTCCACCGCGAAGGTCGTCGCCTACCTGCACGGACCCGAGCCCTACCTGCTGATCCCGGACCCGGCACCGAGCATGCGCCGCAACCTCACCCGCTGGCTGCAGGGCCGCGCGGCCGTGGTCGGCCCGGTGGTCTCCCGGTCCGACGCCGGAGCCTCGCTGCGCTGGGCCCGCACCCTGCTCTCGCTGTCCCCGCAGTGGCCGGACGGTGCAGGGGAACTCCTCTTCGTCGAGGACCACCTGGCCGAGGTGCTCCTCCTCCAGGACCCGCTGCTGGCCGGCCGCCTGTCGGCCAAGTGGCTCGGTCGGCTGAACGACCTGACACCGCGCCAGCGCGAACGGATGGAGCAGACCCTGCTCGCCTGGCTGGAGGGCGGCGGCGCCACCGAGGCGGCGGTGCTGCTGCGCATCCATCCGCAGACCGTCCGGTACCGGCTCCGCAAGCTGGAGCGGATCTTCGGCAGCAGCCTGCGCACCTCGCAGGCGCGCTTCGAGATCCTGCTGGCCCTGAAGATCCACGGCACGGCCGCCGAGTGCGCGCGGCTGCGCCGCAGAGCGGAGGAACTGCCCCCGCACCGGACGTTCGGCCCCCGCCAGGACGTCCGCCGCAGCCGGTGAGTGCTGCGCGCCCCGACCGCCCCGGGATTCCGTGACCTTCGACCGGTGTCCCTGGCCGTCGCCATATCTGTCCATTGTTGATGAATTCCCCGACGGGGCGCCCCCGCGTTCCGTAGGGTTTTCACCGCGGTCGCCGGGACCGTCCGAAAAGGAATTCCGGCGGCGGCCGGTGCGATCACCCTCTTCGGCGTGATAGGAAACCGATGTCATCTTCCAGGAAGAAACGCGGAACCGAGAAAGGCGTCTACGGCCTTCCCAGGGTGAGCCGTCTCCCGCGGTCGTTCGCCACGCTCGCGATCATCGTGGCCATGATGTCCACGGTGACCGCGCTGGTGGTCCCCGTCGTGAAGTCGGCGGGCTCCTACCGGACACCGCAGGCGGGCGGCGCTGCGCCGGGAACGACGACGCAGACCGCGACGGGTCCGCTGACGGCGCTCGACCGGGACTTCGTCAAACGGGTCCGGCTGGCCGGACTCTGGGAGATCCCCGCAGGCCGGATGGCCCTCGCCAAGGGCGGCACGGCCGAGGTCAAGACCGCCGGCCAGCACCTGGTCGACGGGCACACCGCGCTCGACCGGGCCGACCTGGAGGCGGCCGCGGCCCTGGGGATGGACGTCCCCAGCGAGCCGAACGACCAGCAGAAGGGCTGGCTGCAGCAGCTGGACGCGGCCCAGGGCGCCGAGTTCGACCGGCTCTTCGCGAACATCGTGCGCAATGCCCACGGGCAGGTCTTCGCGGTGGTCGCGCAGGTGCGCGCCAGTACCCAGAATTCCACCGTCCGGGATCTGGCGACCGTGGCGAATTCCACGGTGCTCGACCACATGACGGTGTTGGAGGAAACCCGACTGGTCAATTACGGCGGACTTTCCGCGCTGCCCGCGGGATCCGCCTCGCCGAGCCCGAAGCCGGCCGGGCAGCGCTGAACGAAGCGGTGGTCCGCAGCGCCGGACACATGCAGTGAACACCCTGTCCACGACTACCGAGAGTGCGAATATGAGGACTCACAAACGTGACAAGGCCGGGCGCAGAATGCTGGCCCTGCTGCTCGCCGGAGTACTGGCGGTCGGCGGCGGCTCGGTCATCGCCGCGGCCGCGTTCGCCGGGCAGCGCCCCTCCAGGTCGCAACAGGCCAACGGGCAGACGGGCACGGTCGCCTGCGCGGACGTCGGCCTGGGCCTGACCGCGGTGCCGGACACCGCCCGTGCGGACGTCGACCGGGACCTCGCCGACCTCGACGTGCAGGTCGCGGACGCCTACCGCAGCCTCTCCGAGCCCGGCTCGGGGGGCGGCGAGAAGCGGGTCATGGGCGACCTGGCCGCCAAGCGGTCCGACACCCTGCGCAAGCTCGCCGCGAGCGCCGGAAAGGACTCCGGCCTGCCGCAGGACATGTCCGGACTGGCGAACTGCGCCATCCGCAAGGACCTGGTGGTCGACGCCTCCACCAAGGACTACGCCAACGACGCGCAGAGCGTCGCCGCGCAGAGCAAGAGCTCCGGCGGGTCGAAGTCCGGCCCCGGCCGCGGCTTCGTCGACATCCGCAACGTCGCCCCGAACACCGCCCGGCCCGCCCGCAGCGGACCCGCCACCGGCACCTTCACCTCCCGCTGCGGACGCAACGAGAACCGCCACCTCAACCCCGACAACGTCATCGTCGCGCCCGGCGTCAGCAACGGCGCCCACCACATGCACGACTACGTCGGCAACCGCATCACCGACGGCTTCTCCTCCAACGGGAAGCTCGCCGGCGCCGGCACCACCTGCTCCAACGGCGACCAGTCGGCCTACTACTGGCCGGTGCTGCGGCTCCTCGACGGCACCAACGACAAGGACGCCAAGGCACCGGGCGGCGGCAAGGACAAGAACGTCGGACGCATCCTGCAGCCCGCCGAGGTCGGGATCACCTACAGCTCCCCGAACGGCAGCCGCGTCCAGCCGATGACCCGCTTCCTGCGGATCATCACCGGTGACGCCAAGGCGCTCACCAACGGGCCGGCCAACGCCCACGCCTCCTGGAGCTGCACCGGCTTCGAGGACCGCCAGCTCGCCGACAAGTACCCGATCTGCCCGGGCGGCAGCCGGGTCGTGCGGACGCTGAAGTTCCCGGACTGCTGGGACGGCAAGAACATCGACAGCGCCAACCACCGCACCCACACCGCCTTCTCCAAGAACGGCAGCTGCCCGCGGAACTTCCGGGCCATCCCCCAGCTGGTCGAGCGCGTCGCCTACGACGTGCCGTCCGGCGCCAAGTTCGCCGTCGACAGCTTCCCCGAGCAGCTCCACAACCCGATCACCGACCACGGCGACTTCATCAACGTGATGAACCGCAACCTGCTGGACCAGATGGTGAGTTGCATCAACGAGGGTCGCCGCTGCGGCTGATCCGTCGGGCCGCCCCGGGCTCACCCCGGGCGGCCCGGGCCGCGACCCCTCGCGCGGCCGGCCCGGTGGGACCGGGCGCCATTCGAGCAGAGCAAGGACACAGCCGGAGGGCTCAGCGATGTTGACAGGTCAAGGACGCCGATCCTGGCATTCGGCCGCAGGGCCGGCGCGAGCGGGCCGAGCGGCCCGAACACGCCAGGCGAACCGGTCGGACCGGGCCGCGCGCAGCGAGCAGGCACCCGCCGCGGCCGCGGCGCGCCGGCCCGAGGCCGGCGGCCGGCAGCCCCGTTCGGTCTGGTCGTTCCTCCCCGTGCTGGCGGCGGGGCTCGGCCTCACGGCCGTCGCCGTCAACGGCGCACTGCAGGCCTTCCTCGGCATCGCCGCCGGGGTGCTCGCCCTGGTGTCGTTCACCTCCGCCGTGCTGTGGGGGCTGGCGGCGACCGACCGGCTGCTGCTGTACCCCGTCCACCGGCTCGCCGCCCAGGCGATCCACCGGGTGATGGGCATCAGCGGCGTGGTCTTCCTCGTCCTGCACGTGTGGATGAACCTGATCCAGGACCAGATCGGCGCACTCGGCGCGTTCGTCCCCTTCGCCGACCCGCAGAAGCCGGTGCTCTACGGCCTCGGCGTGCTCTCCGGCTACGTGCTCCTCACGGTCGCACTCGCCGGCGCGGCCCGCGGCCTGCTGGCCCGCACCGGCGACTCGCGGCGCTGGCGGATCGTCCACGTCCTCGCCTACCCGGCCTGGGGCGCCGGCCTGGTCCACGGACTCAACGCGGGCCGGCTGCCCGCCACCTACATCACCGTCATGTACTGCGTGGCCGTGGTCGGCGTGATCGTGGCCCTCGGGCTGCGGATGGCCTTCCAGGACCGCGGCGCCCCGCGCCGCCCGGCCACCGCCGTCCGGCCCGACACGGCCGGCCGGCCGACGGTCGGCGCCGGCACCGGACGACGCAGGCAGGACGGATGAGCGGCGCCCCGATCGCCTGGCTCGGCCGGCCCGTGCTCTTCGCCGGCCTGGAGCACAGCGAGCAACTGGACTACCGCGAACACCTGGTCGTCCACGGCCGGCTGTCCCCGATGAAGGCCGAGGACCTCGCGGACCTCGCCGAGAACGTCGACCTTCGGGGTCGCGGCGGCGCCGGCTTCCCGTTCGCGAGGAAGCTCCGGGCCGTCGTCAAGTCGGCCGCCCGGCGCCGCACCCGCCCGGTCGTGGTGGTCAACGGAACGGAAGGAGAACCGAGTTGTCTCAAGGACGCGGCCCTGCTGCTGCGCACCCCCCACCTCGTCGTGGACGGGGCCCTGCTGGCAGCCGAGGCCCTGGACGCCGAACAGGTGGTCCTCGGGGTCACCCGCGCCGACACCGAGCAGTCGCTGCGCCGGGCGCTGGCCGAGCGGCGGACGACCCGGGTGCCGGTCAACGTCGCCCGGCTGCCCGAGCGGTTCGTCTCGGGCGAGGGCAGCTCGCTGGCCCGCGGCATCACCAGCGGGATCGCCCTGCCGCGCGGCGGCAAGGTCCGGACGAGCGACAGCGGCGTCCGCGGCCTGCCGACCCTGCTGTCCAACGCCGAGACGTACGCGCAGCTCGCCGTCGCCGCCCGGCTGGGGGCGCTGCCCTACCGGGAGTCCGGCACCCCGTCGGAGCCCGGGACGGTCCTGCTCACCCTGGCCGGCCGCCAGGTGGTGGAGACGCCCCTCGGCGTCCCGCTCCCGCAACTGCTCGCGCTGTTCGACCTGGAGATCGGCCAGGGCGTGCTGACCGGCGGCTACCACGGCAAGTGGCTCAGCCCCGAGGCCGCCGGCAAGGCGACGGTCTCCCGGCAGTCCCTGCAGAGCCTCGGCGGGGCACTGGGCGCCGGGGCGCTCCTCCCGCTGCCGCACACCACCTGCCCGCTCGGTGAGGTCCTCCGGGTCGCCCGCTGGCTGGCGGACGAGACGGCGGGCCAGTGCGGGCCCTGCTACCTCGGTCTGCCGGCCCTGGTGAAGGAGCTGGAGCAGGTGGTGAAGGGCGGCGGCCGGCCCGCCCTGGAGGCCGTCGAGTCCCGGATGAAGGCGGTCACCGGTCGGGGCGCGTGCAGCCATCCCGACGCCGCCGCCCGGTTCGTCGCCTCGGCGCTGGAGGTCTTCGACGAGGACCTGCAGATGCACACCTACCAGTACGGCTGCGGCCGGCCCGTCCAGGACGTGCTCCCCATGCCGGTCATGGAGAGCGCCGGGACGATCGTCGTGGACTGGACCCTCTGCGAGGCGCACGGCCTGTGCACCAGCGTCCTTCCCGAGGTCATCAGCCTGGAGGCGGACGGCTTCCCCGCGGCCGGCGTCATGCCCGTCCCGCCGGAGCTGCTCCAGCAGGCCGCCCGCGCGGTCGACCGGTGCCCGGCGCTGGCCCTGAAGATCCAGTGATCCCCGCACGTCCCCGACCGAACGACCCCTGACCTACGACACCCCTGTACCTACGACACCCCTGTACCTACGACACCCCTGACCGAACGACCTTGACCAGCGATCCCTCGAACAGCACCACCGATGGAAAGGCAAGGAAGATCTTGACGATGACCACGAAACGATACGGCCTCGTGGCGGTCTGCCTCCTGCTGGCCGGCCTCGTGCTCATGGCCGCCTTCGGGAGCGCCAACAGCAGCGCCAGTCCGTCCAACGGCAAGGCCGACACCGGCCAGTTGGCCGCGGCGGGCGGCACCCCGGCCCCGGCGGGCGGAGGCGGAGCCTACGGCGACTACGGGTCCTCCGCGCCGGCGGGCACCGCGGGCAAGCCGGGCGGCCAGCTGGCCGTCCGCGTCGACGAGAAGCTCGGCCCGGTGCTGACGGACGGCGAGGGTTTCACCCTCTACCGCTTCGACAAGGACACCGCCAAGCCGCCGGCGTCCAACTGCGCGGGGACCTGTGCCACCACCTGGCCGCCCGTGCTGAAGGACGACGCCACCACGGCGGGCACCGGCGTCGACGCCGGCAAGCTCGGCGAGATCACCCGGGCCGACGGCTCGCGGCAGCTGACGGTCGGCGGCTGGCCCGCCTACCGCTACGCGCAGGACTCCGCGCCCGGTGACACCAAGGGCGAGGGCGTGGGCGGCACCTGGCACGCCCTGGCGCCGGACGGGAGCAAGGCCAAGGCCGGCGGCGCCACCGCGGCGCCCACCGCGACCGCGCAGCCGACCGCCATGCCGTCGATGACCCAGCAGGCCCCGGCCGGTGTGCAGATCTCGATCTTCAACCACCCGCAGCTCGGCCCGATCATGGTGGACGCCAACGGCATGACGCTCTACCACTTCGGCAAGGACACCGCCTGGCCGATGAAGTCCAACTGCGAGGGGGAGTGCCTCAAGACCTGGACGCCCGCGCCGCCGGTCGACCCCAAGAAGATCAAGGGCGTGGACCCGAAGCTGGTCGGCAAGATGCAGCGCTCGGACGGCTCCTGGCAGCTGAGCATCAACTGCACGCCCGCCTACCTCTACACCGGTGACAAGAGCGCCGGCGACGCGCTCGGGAACGGCCTGGCCAACGGCCTGTGGACGGCCATCAACCCGCAGGGCAAGGCGGCGGCCGGCAAGTGAGGGCCCTGAGCGCGGCCCTCGCGCCGCCCGGGGACGGCCGTTCCGTCCGCACCGCGCTGAAGTGGTCCGCGCTGGTCCTCCTGCTCCTCCTCGGGGTCTTCGAACTCCTCTGGGGGCCGGGAGGACTGGCCGGCACCTCGCAGGCCGCCCAGCGCCCCGCCGGCAACTCGGTGGAGCTGCTGGCCCGGCGGATCGGCTGCACGGCCGAGATCACCGCGGACACGGCCGACCTCCGCCAGGGCCTGTGCACCTCGGGCGGGGAGGAGATCTGGATCGCCACCTTCCCGGAGGTGCGGGCCCAGCAGGCCTGGATCACCGAGGCCGAGGCCTACGGCGGGTCCTATCTGGTGGGCGACGACTGGGTGGTGGTGCTCTCCGACGCCACCGCGGACCAACTCCACGGCCTCCTGGGCGGAAAGGTGGTGAACGGGGCCGACCACAGCGCAACGCACGAGCACACCGGCGGGGGGTAGCCGGGCACGCACAGCAACCAGAGGGCGGGGTCACCGCCGGCAGCGGCCGGGGGTGACCCCGCCCTCTTGCACGCGTGTTGTCGCTGTGCGCTGCACGGGATGTGTCGGAGCGTCACCCAAATTGCTGACACTCTGTCACACAAGGAGCCGGCCGGGGGCGCTCAACCATGCAAATGCTGTATGAACTTTCCGCACTTTTCGCGGCCGTTCCACTTGACGCGGTCGCGCCAGAGTGTCGTCCGGCGCGCCCACCAGCGGTGGGAGCGCGTCCGGCGGCACCGAGACGCAGCCGTGACGCGATGCACGCGATTCCCCCACATTCGGATCCGGAATCGTCCGGCGCGCTGCCGTTTTGAAGACTGTTGCACTGAAACCCGTGGGACTGGTGTGCTGTGGCCCTTCCGCCACACCGTCCCGACGGTCCCAGCAGTGAAACGCCGTCGATGCCTTTCGTCCAGGCAGTTCCCCGTCCCGGCCCGTGCGGCCGACACGCCGGCCAGGCCCCGCGAACTCCCCCCGTGAGAAGGCCAGAGCTGAGGAGGAACAGGGTGACCCCTCGTACCAGTAGTACCCCCGAGTCCGGTTTGAGCGCGCTGAGCGACGCCGAACTCGCGGAGGCGATCGCCGCCCCGACCCCGATCGGAACCTCCCGCATCCGGGAGGTGATGGCCGAGGTGTTCACGCGGCACCACGGCGCGGTGCTCGCCTACGCCCGCCGCTACTGCCGCGACCTGCAGACCGCGCAGGACCTCGCCGCCGAGGCCTACGCCAGCACCTACCACTCCGTCGCCCGCGGCCGAGGGCCGCGGCACGCCTGGCGCCCGTACCTGAAGGCGTGCGTCCGCCGGACGGCGATGGAGTGGAGCGCCCAGACCACGGACCGCGTCCTGCTGCCGGAGGACTTCCACAGCTGGGCCGACCACCTGGCCGACGAGACGGCCACCGAGGGTGCGCAGCTCGCCGCCGAGGAGGCGGAGCTGATCGCGCGGGCCTTCCGCGCCCTGCCCGAGCGCTGGCAGGTGCTGCTCTGGTTCTTCGTGGTCGAGGGCGAGTCCGCCGCCACCGTCGGCAAGCGGATGAGCATGACGCCGAGCGGGGTGCGCTCCCTCGCCGCCCGCGCCCGGTCCGGGCTGCGCGAGGCGTACCTGCGGGCGCACGTGGACGAGGGCACCGGCCTGGAGTGCCGCTACTTCACCTCGCTGCTGGCCGGCGCCGTGCGCCGCCCGGGCCGGCGGCGCGGACGGGAGCTGGCGCGGCACCTCGACGAGTGCCTGAGCTGCGGCCGGGTGGCCGAGGAGTTCCGCCAGGCCAACCGCCGCATCGTCACCTCGTCCCTGATACCCATCGGGCCCGAGGCCGTGGCGCCCTGCTGACCCCTGCTGACCTCGGCGGGTTGCCCGGCCGCCCCGGCCGCCACGGTCGCCACCGGTGCCGGCCCGGCCCGCACGGGCGGCACCGGCGGCCCGTCCCCATGGTCGCGGTCCCCGGGCGGCACCGGGGCGGAACCCCGCCGGCCCGTCCGGCCCGCAGCGCCCCCGCTCCCGTGTCCGACGAGATCGGTACGACTCGCTCACATTGTCTGACGGTCCATCAACATCCTTGCGTGGACGGTCGATTACGAGATCGCATCGGTGTCCCCCGGGGGCCGGGAAGCGCCGGAACCGGAGGATTCCGCGCTGCTAGTCTCGCGGCACATCCAGACCGGCACGCTCTGTGACCGGCCGGATGCGTCCAGGGGGTGGGGCATGGCAGCGCCGGTGCTCGTGGTGGACTTCGGGACGTCCTCCTCGGCCGCGGCCGTGGTGACGGACCGGGGCGAGCGGCTGGTGAAGGAGCCGTCCAGCGGACTGCTGTCGTGGCCGTCGGCGGTCTCCGTCGGCGAGGACGGCAGACTGCTCGTCGGGTCCGCGGCGGAGAACCGCAAACGGGCGGAACCGGGCTCCTACCGGGCCGAGTTCAAACGCGACCTCGGCGAACGGGCCCCGGTCCCGCTCGGCGGCCGGCTCCTCCCCGTCACGGACCTGGTCGCCGCCGTGCTCGCCGAGTTCCGCAGCCAGGGCCGCACGGTCACCGGTACGGAGATCGACCGCCTGGTGGTCACGGTGCCCGCCTCGTACGGGCCGGTCGACCCGCGCCGCGAGGCGATGCTCGCGGCGGGGCGCCAGGCCGGGTTCCGCAGCGTCGAACTGCTCGCCGAACCGGTCGCCGCCGCGCACGCCGCCGTGGCCGGCGAACCGTTCGCCCCCGGGCAGACCGTGCTGGTCTACGACTTCGGCGGCGGCACCTTCGACACCGCCCTGGTGCGGATCGGCCCGGACGGCATGCCCGAGGTGCTCGGCCACACCGCACTCGACGACTGCGGCGGCCGGGACATCGACGCCCTGCTGGCCGGCCGGATCCGCGAACGCGGCCGCGACTGGCTGGAACCGCTGCTCGGCGCCGGCGGGGCGGGAGCCCTGCGCGCCCGGCTGGAACTCGGCGACTTCGTCCGCCGGCTCAAGCACCAGCTCACCGAGGCCGGCCAGGTCGAGGACTACCTCACCCCGCTCGGGCCGGCCAGCCGGGTCGCCCGGGGCGAACTCGAGGAACTCGTCGGCCCGCTGCTGGACCGGACGGTGGCCTGCTGCCGGCAACTGCTCGCCGACCACGCGGTGCGGACCAAGGACGTCGACGCCGTCCTGCTGGTCGGCGGCACCACCAGGATCCCGGCCGTCCGGGCCCTGCTCACCGAACGGCTGAACCGGCCGCTGCGGCTGGTCGAGGACCCGGACCTGGCGGTGGTGCACGGCGCCGCGGCCTGGGCCGCCCGCGCCGCCGACCGCCGCCTGGTGCCCGTCGAACCGCCCGCCCACACCCGCCCGCTGGCCTGGACCTTCCCGGCCGCCTCGGCGGAGCTGACCGGCTGGACGGTGGACCCCGGCACCGACTACCCGGCCGGCGGGACGCTCGGCTCGGTGCGGCTGCCCGACGGCAGCCTCTGGGAGCTGACCGCCGACGGCCCCGGCACGGTCGTCGGCCAACTCGCCCGGCCCGGCGCCGTCGTCGGCCCGGGGGAGTGGCTGCTCGCCGTGCAGCCGCTCGGCGCACCGCCGCCCGCACCGGGCGGCACGGCCCCGCCGCCGGCCCCCGACCGCCCCGCCTGGCCCGGCCGGACGAGGACAGCCGTGCTCGCCCTGCTCGCCGCCGTCCCGCTCGGCTACGGACTGCTCGGCCTGGCCGGCGGCACCGGCCCGGTCGACGGGCTCCTCCTGCTGATCGGCTACGCGGCCCTGGTCGCGCTGGTCGCCGGCAGCGCCGCCGCCGTCCGCGGAGTGCCGCGCTCCGCCGCCCGCGCCGTCCCGGCCGCCCTCGCGCTGGCCCTGGCGGGCATCGGCTGGGCGGCCGACCTCCCCGGCGGCCGCGGCTACGGCTACGGCTACAGCGACGACTACGCGTACGGCGGCTTCCGGACGCCGTTCGACGAGGGCCCGCTCGTCTACGGCTTCGAGATGCTCGGACTGCTGCTGCTCGGGACGGCCGCGGTCGCCGCCGCCCTGGCCCTGCGCCGCAAGCGCCGCGCCGAAGCCTCCGTGGACTGGCGCAGCTGGCTCGGCGGACTGGTGGGTGCCGTGCTCGCCGCCGGCGCCACCGGCTGCGCCGTCCTCGCGCCGCGCTGGGAGTACGGCGCGAGCCTCGCGCAACTGGCCCTGCTGGTGCTGCTGCCCTGCCTGGCGGCCGCCGCCGCGGCCGCCCTGCTGGTGCGCGGCCTGCTCGGCGGGCGACCCGCACTCGCCCGGACGGCCCTCGTCTCCGGGCTGGCCGCCCTCGCCGCGATGCCCTTCGCGGCGGACCTGCTGGTGCGCGACGACTGGGTCGTCGTGCTGGCCGGCGCGCTGGCCGCCGCCGGCGGGGCCGCCGGACTCGCCCTCGCGGCGGAGGCACCGCGGACCAGGGCCTCGGGCCTGCCGGCCGCGAGTTGGTGCGCCCTGCTGTTCGCGGGGCTGGCCATGCTGAACGGAGCCCTGTGATGGACCTCGCCGAGTCGTCCGCGCCCCGCATCCTGCTCCTCACCGAGGGCGGGACGGAGACCCTGGGTGTCGCCGTCCTGCTGACCGCGGCCGCCGCTTCGCGGACCGTGTCCGCGCTGGCCGCCGCGGCCGTCCTGACGGCGCTCGTCCTGCTCGGGCTCGACGAGGGACTCCGGCTGCTCGTACG
>NZ_BAAALD010000014.1:0-126088 GCF_039528095.1 Kitasatospora arboriphila | reverse complement strand
TCGACGGACCCCCGCCCGTGGGGTTCTCCCCGGGGGGCTCCCCCGGGGGGCCCGCGCCGCCGGCGGGCGCGCCGGGGGCCCCGCCGGCGGGGGGCGGGGTGGTCATGGCCTGTCCTCTCGGGTGCTGCGGTGGGGCGGGTGCCGCGCCGGCGGTGCCGGCGGGGCGGGGGGCGCGGGCGGGCCGGTGCGGCCGGCCCGCCGGTGCCGGGTCAGATGCGGTAGCCGGAGCCGGGCACGGTGACGATCACGGCCGGGTCGCCGAGCTTGCGGCGCAGGGTCATCACGGTGACGCGGACGACGTTGGTGAACGGGTCGGTGTGCTCGTCCCAGGCCTTCTCCAGGAGCTGTTCGGCGGAGACGACGGCGCCGCCGGCGCGCATCAGCACCTCCAGGACGGCGAACTCCTTGGGGGCGAGCTGGACGGGCTTGCCGTCGCGGAGCACTTCGCGGCGGCCGGGGTCGAGGCTGATGCCGGCGCGCTCCAGGACCGGCGGCAGCGGGACGGTGGCGCGGCGGCCCAGCGCCCGTACCCGGGCGACGAGTTCGCTGAAGGCGAACGGCTTGGGGAGGTAGTCGTCGGCGCCGATCTCCAGGCCCTCGACGCGGTCGCTGATGTCGCCGGAGGCGGTGAGCATGATGACGCGGGTGGCGAGACCCTGCTCGACGACCCGGCGGCACACGTCGTCGCCGTGGACGAGCGGGAGGTCGCGGTCGAGGACCACCACGTCGTAGTCGTTGACGGCGATCCGCTGCAGGGCCGCCTCCCCGTCGTAGACGACGTCGACGGCCATGGCCTCGCGGCGCAGCCCGGTGGCCACGGCCTCGGCGAGCAGCTGCTCGTCCTCGACGACGAGTACCCGCACGGTGGTTGTCCCTTCATCCGATCGGCCCCGCCGTGCTGTCCGCCCGTGCGGGCCGTGGTGCGCCGGGCACGGAGCCGCGCCCTGCGGCACGGCCCCGACGGTGCCTCCATCCTGCCTGGTCCGCGGGTA
Source organism: Kitasatospora arboriphila (assembly GCF_039528095.1). Lineage (NCBI taxonomy): Bacteria > Bacillati > Actinomycetota > Actinomycetes > Kitasatosporales > Streptomycetaceae > Kitasatospora > Kitasatospora arboriphila. The sequence goes on along the minus strand of NZ_BAAALD010000014.1, from coordinate 125,096 downwards.
AAGCAGCTGTAAGCGGCCGATTCCGAGCCGTTCCCGGCCGCGGCGGGCCGCTTCCGGTAGGTTGACCTGCGAGGACGCCCCGGGGTGGGGGCCGGGTGCCGGAGCGGAGCGAAAGCGTTCCCTCCGGTTGGACTGTGACACGGGCAACTTTCCGGCGGCGGGGAGGTTTCCCCGGCCCGCGGTTGGGGAGGACAAGCTCACACGCGATCGCGCCGTGCGCGGATCGCACCCACCCGCCGTGTGCTCATCCGCACCGGATCGGGGGTCACGTCATCGGGAGCGGCCGACGAGCCGTCTCCGCGCCCACCGGGGCCGGCAACGTCCGGATCGTGCGGCGTCCCGTGGCACGTCCACCGACCGGGGAGCACGCGGGCCCGTGCCCGTCCGACACAGCAAGGGGGCCGTATGGACGCCTTCACCGCCGGAATCCTGCAGCGCATACAGAACGCCGAGCAGGACCTCCACCGCGCTCTCGAGTCCGGGGACGAGTTCCTGGCCGAGGTCGAGCAGTCCGAGCTGGAGGACCTGCGCCGGCTGGCTGCCGAGCACGGCGTCGACCCGGTGCACGAGATGCACCGTTCGGCTGCCTGACCCGGCCGCAGGACCGACACCCGCCCCGCCCCCGCGGGGCTCCGCAGGACCGAACCACAGCAGCACCACATCGCAGTTCGAATCAGCGAGCCCTGGCACCTCCCGCGTGCCAGGGCCCATTCACTGCCCGGGCGCACCCGGCCGTACGGCTCCGCCCGACGGCCACGAGGGGCCGCCACCGCCCCCCGCGGGGTGGTGGCGGGCCCTTTGCCGTGTCCGGGGCCGGGTCAGCCGTGCCAGGCGCCGAGAGCGTCCAGGCGGGCCTGGAGCGGTTCGAAGACGCCGGGGGCGGCGGCCACCGCGAGGTCGCCGTCGGCGGGCCGGCCGGGCCGGCCGCCGGCGAGGGCGCCCGCCTCGCGGGCGATCAGCAGGCCGGCCGCCATGTCCCAGGGCTTGAGGCCGCGCTCGTAGAACGCGTCGACCCGGCCGGCGGCGAGGTCGCACAGGTCGACGGCGGCGGCGCCCGCCCGGCGGATGTCGCGGACCTCGGGCATCAGGGCGAGCAGCACCTCGGCCTGGTGGGCGCGTTCGGCCTGCACGTAGTTGAAGCCGGTGGCGACCAGCGCCTGCCCCCAGGGCGGGGCCGGGCGCACCGCGAGGGGGCGGGCGGCGGGGTCGGGACCGCCGCGGACGGCCCGGAAGAGTTCGCCGCGGGCGGGCACGGCGACGACCCCGACGACCGCCTCGCCGTCCAGTTCGGCGGCCACGCTGACGCCCCAGGAGGGCAGTCCGTACAGGTAGTTGACGGTGCCGTCGAGCGGGTCGACGACCCAGCGGACGCCGCTGCGGCCGGGCCGGTCGGTGCCCTCCTCGCCGAGGTAGCCGTCCTCGGGACGGCGGGCGGCGATCAGCTCCTGGACGAGCTTCTCGGAGGCGAGGTCCATCTCGGTGACCACGTCGACGGGGCTGCTCTTGGTGGCGGCCACACCGAGGTCGGCCGGGCGGCCGCGGTGCAGCAGCTCGGCCGCGGCGCGGGCGGCCTCCTCGGCGACGGCGAGCAGTTCGGCCGTCAGCGCGGCGGCCTGCGGGTCGGTGGGCGCGGTGCCGGTCACGCGGGGTCCTCCCGGGTACGGGGTGCGGGTCACTGTTCGGCGGCCGCGGGCCGCGGGGCGCGCGGGTTGGGGCAGCAGGCCGCGGCGCAGACGTCGTGGCTGGGGCCGAGGGTGCCGAGGGCGCGGCGGTCGACCGCGGCACCGCGTTCGGCGGCGGCCCGCTCCAGGACGAGTTCGCGCACCGCGGCGGCGACCGGCGGGTCGGCGCCGACGGTGGCCGCCCGGGCGACCGGCAGGCCGAGCTCGGCGGCCTTCGCGGCGGCCTCGGTGTCGAGGTCGTACTTGACCTCCATGTGGTCGGAGACGAAGCCGATCGGCACCATCACGGCGGCGGGCGCGCCGGCGGCGTGGAGCTCCTCCAGCCGGTCGCAGACGTCCGGCTCCAGCCACGGGACGTGCGGGGCGCCGCTGCGGCTCTGGTAGACGAGCTCCCAGGGGCGGTCGGCGGCGCCGGTGGCCGCGGCGACGGCCTCGGCGACCAGCCGGGCGACGTCGAGGTGCTGGGCGACGTAGGCGCCGCCGGGGGTGTCGCGGGCCGGGTCGTCGGGGGCGCCGGAGCTGTCGGCCATGGCGTTCGGGATCGAGTGCGTGGTGAAGACGAGGTGCGCCCCGGCGCGGACCTCCTCGGGCAGGTCGCCGAGGGCGGCGAGGGTCGCGTCGATCATGGGGCCGACGAAGCCGGGGTGGTTGTAGAAGTGCCGGAGCTTGTCGACGCGCAGCGCGGGCAGGCCGTCGCGGGCGAGCCCGGCGAGGGCGTCGGCGAGGTTCTCGCGGTACTGGCGGCAGCCGGAGTAGCCCGCGTAGGCGCTGGTGGCGAGGGTGAGCACCCGGCGGTGGCCGTCGGCGGCGATCTCCCTCAGGGTGTCGGCCAGGTACGGCGCCCAGTTCCGGTTGCCCCAGTAGACCGGCAGGTCGAGGCCGTGGTCGGCGAAGTCCTTGCGCAGCGCGGCCAGCAGCTCGCGGTTCTGCTCGTTGATCGGGCTGACCCCGCCGAACAGGAAGTAGTGCTTGCCGACCTCGGCGAGGCGCTCCTTGGGGATGCCCCGGCCGCGGGTCACGTTCTCCAGGAACGGCACGACGTCCTCCGGTCCCTCCGGGCCGCCGAAGGAGAGCAGCAGGAGCGCGTCGTAGGGGGCGTGGTCGGTGGCGGTGCGCGAGTCGGACATGGCTCCGATCCTGCCACCCGGCGGGGTCCGGCCGGTGACGGGCCACCCGTCCGCCGGAAATGTCTTCGCGGGCGGCGGCAGGCTGTTCGTAAGCTGTCCATACGAACGACGTTCCTTACCCACTCCTGCGGAGCACCAGTGCTGTCCAGCTACCGCCAGATCTTCGCCGCCCCCGGCAGTCTGGCCTTCTCCTCCAGCGGCTTCGTGTCGCGGCTGCCGATCTCCATGACCGGCATCGGCATCGTCACGATGCTCGCCCAGCTCCGCGGCTCGTTCGGGATCGCCGGCGCGGTCTCCGCCGTCCTCGCGGCGGCCGCGGCGGTGCTCGGCCCGCAGGTGTCCCGCCTGGTCGACCGGCACGGGCAGCGGCGGGTCGCGCTGCCGGCCACCTCCGCGGCCGTGGCCTCCGCGGCGGGCCTGCTGGCCAGCGCCCGGCTCGGCGCCCCCGACTGGACGCTCTTCCTCTTCGCCGCCGGCATGGGCGTCATGCCGAGCACCGGGTCGATGGTCCGCGCCCGCTGGGCGCACCTGTACAGCGACCGGCCGGACCGGCTGCACACCGCGTACTCCTTCGAGGCGGTGATGGACGAGGTCTGCTTCATCGTCGGGCCGATCCTCTCCATCGGGCTCGCCACCTCGCTCTTCCCGGAGGCCGGCGTCGCGCTGGCCGCCGTCTTCCTGCTGGTCGGCGTGGTGTGGTTCTGCGCGCAGCGCTCCACCGAGCCGCCCGTCCATCCGGCCGCGCACCACCACGGCGGGTCGGCGATCCGCTCCGCCGGGCTGCAGGTGCTGGTGCTGACCTTCGTCGCCACCGGCGCGATCTTCGGCGCGGTCGAGGTGGTCACCGTCGCCTTCGCCAAGGAGCAGGGCCACACCGCGGCCTCCAGCCTGGTGCTCGCCGTGTACGCGCTGGGCTCCTGCCTGGCCGGGGTGGTGTTCGGCGCGTTCCGGCCGCGCGGGTCGCTGGCCGGCCGGTTCCTCGGCGGGGTCGGCGCGATGGCGGTCGGCATGCTGCCGCTGGTGCTGGCCGCCTCCCTGCTGCACGGCACGGCCGGCCTGGTCGGCATCGGGGCGGCGCTGTTCGTCGCCGGCCTGTCGATCTCCCCGACGATGATCACCGCGATGGCGCTGGTCGAGCGGCTCGTCCCGGCCTCGAAGCTCACCGAGGGGATGACCTGGACGACCACCGGCCTCGCGATCGGCGTCGCGCTCGGCTCCTCGGCGGCGGGCTGGGTGGTGGACGCCGCCGGCGCCGCGACCGCCTACTGGGTGCCCGTCGGGGCCGCCCTGCTCGCCGCGGTCGCCGCCCTGGCCGGACTGCCGCGGCTGCGCGGCGGGCTGGCCGCCCCCGAGCCGGAGCCGGTGGGCACCCCCGCGGCCCGGTGAGCAGCGCCCGGACGGGGTCCTTCGGGGCATGGACCGGGGGCATCCGAGTGACTACGCTCACCCTACCCACTGGTAGTTCGTGAGCAGGAGGCACTCGGCATGCCCCACGGCACCACCACCGGCACCTGGAGCAACTGGGCCGGCAACCAGACCGCCCGGCCCGCCCGGGCGGTCGCTCCCGGCTCCGCCGAGGAGATCGCCGAGACGGTGCGCCGGGCCGCCGAGCAGGGGCAGCGGGTCAAGGCGGTCGGCTCCGGCCACTCCTTCACCGCGATCGCCTCGGCCGGCGACGCCGTGCTGGTGCGCCCGGACGCCCTGACCGCCGTCCGCTCGCTGGACCGCGAGGCCGGCACGGTCACCGTCGAGTCCGGACTGCCGCTCTCCCGGCTCAACCGGCTGCTCGCCGCGGCCGGGCTGTCGCTGACCAACATGGGCGACATCGAGGTGCAGACCGTCGCCGGCGCCACCAGCACGGGCACCCACGGCACCGGCCGGGACTCCGGCTCGCTCGCCGCCCAGATCCGCGCGGTGGAGATCGTCCTCGCCGACGGCAGCATCCGCACCTGCTCCCCGACCGAGGACCCCGAGCTCTTCCAGGGAGCCCGGCTCGGCCTCGGCGCGCTCGGCGTGGTCAGCGCACTGACCTTCGCCGTGGAGCCGGCCTTCCTGCTGACCGCGCACGAGAAGCCGATGCGCTTCGACGAGGTGCTCGCCGGCTTCGACGACCTGGCCTCGGTCAACGAGCACTTCGAGTTCTACTGGTTCCCGCACACCGATCTGTGCACCACCAAGCGGAACAACCGCAGCCCGGGCCCGGCCGCGCCGCTGCCGGGATTCCGGGCCTGGCTGGACGACGACTTCCTGTCCAACACCGTGTGGGAGGGCGTCTGCCGCGTCGGCCGCCGCTTCCCCGCCGCGATCCCGACCATCGCGCAGGTCGCCGGCCGGGCCTGGTCCGAGCGCACCTACACCGACACCGCGTACAAGGTGTTCACCAGTCCGCGGAAGGTCCGCTTCATCGAGATGGAGTACGCGGTGCCGCGGGAGGCCGCGACCACCGTGCTGCGCGAGCTGAAGGCGCTGGTGGAACGCTCCGACTGGCGGATCAGCTTCCCGGTGGAGGTCCGGGTGGCGCCCGCGGACGACCTGTGGCTGTCCACCGCGAGCGGCCGCGACAGCGTGTACATCGCCGTCCACCTGTACCGGGGCACCGCCGACAGCGGCTACTTCACCGAGGTGGAGCGGCTCATGACGGCGCACCAGGGACGCCCGCACTGGGGCAAGCTGCACACCCGCGACGCCGAGTACCTGGCCGGTGCGTACCCGCACTTCGGCGACTTCACGGCGCTGCGGGACAAGGTCGACCCGGGCCGGGTGTTCGCCAACGACTACCTCCGCCGGGTGCTCGGGGACTGACGGAGGATCGGCAGCAGTTTCCTCGCTCACGCGCCGGAGACTCGAACAATCCTGTCGATCCTGCACGGCACGGGACACAACGGGCGAAATTCTGCTTCAGCCCGGTCGATATATGTGAAGATGATCACCGTTCGACGATCGCGAAGCGCTCAACGGTGTGGCCGCTCTTGAGATTCCGGTGAATCGGGGGAGACTTGAGCGGCGAGCCGCCCCGCTGGGTGCCACGAATGGAGTACTGTTCGTTGGGCCTGAGCCTTCGGCGTTCCTGTTGACTGCCCGTCTGACAGTGGCCTAGGGGCCCGGGCGCGACGTCGACCGGCGACGTGGCGAACAGGCAACCGTGCCACAGCGGCGTGCCCGGGTGTAAGCCCGACACGCCGGGTAACTCTGCAAGGTTGTGGCCAGTCGCAGGCGGGCAGGCCACACTCAGTACGGGAGCAGCGACGCAGGTGACGTCGGCAGGCACCACCCGGGAGGTAACCGTGCCCGAACTGCGCGTCGTGGCCGTCAGCAACGACGGCACACGGCTGGTGCTCAAGGCTGCCGACAGCACGGAGTACACCCTCCCCATCGACGAGCGGCTGCGCGCCGCCGTCCGCGGCGACCGGCCGCGCCTCGGCCAGATCGAGATCGAGGTCGAGAGCCACCTGCGGCCCCGTGACATCCAGGCGCGGATACGAGCCGGTGCCTCCGCGGAGGAGGTCGCACAGGCGGCGGGGATCTCCGTCGAACGGGTCCGCCGCTTCGAGGGCCCGGTGCTGGCCGAGCGCGCCTTCATGGCCGAACGCGCCCGCAAGACCGCGATCCGTCGGCACGGCGAGTCCACCGGCCCGCAGCTCGGCGAGGCCGTCGCCGAGCGGCTGACCCTGCGCGCCGCCGAGAAGGACACCGAGCGGTGGGACTCCTGGCGCCGCGACGACGGCACCTGGGAGGTCATCCTCAGCTACCGCGCGGACGGCGAGCACCGCCGCGCCAGCTGGACGTACGACCCGCCGCGCCGCCTCGTCCAGCCGAACGACGACGAGGCACGCGCCCTGATCGGCGAGAACGTCGACCGCGACGAGGACTCGGTCTTCCCGTTCATCCCGCGGATCGCCCGGCTCCCCCAGGAGCGGCCGGCCCGCGCGATGATCGAACGGCCCTCCGCCGACCGGATCATGTCCGGCCGGGAGGTCCGCGAGGCCAGGGAGGCGTCCGCGGAGAACCGCGACTCGCTGACCAGCCTGCTCGACGTGGTGCCCGCCTACCGCGGCGACCTCGCGATCGGCCCCGCGCCGGAGCCGGTGATCGCCGCCGAGGAGCCGGAGGAGGCCGAGGAGCCGGCCGCCCCCGCGGCCAGCGTCGGCGCCGGGTCGGCCTACGCCGACATCCTCATGCCGCGGGCGGTCGCCCCGCACCGCGAGCGGCTGGTCGGCACCACCGACCGGCAGGCCGAGGCCGACGGCGTCCGCCCCGGCCGCCGCGCCACCGTGCCCAGCTGGGACGAGATCGTCTTCGGCAGCCGGCGCAAGAAGCAGGAGTAACCGGACCACGCACACGCAGGGGCGGCTTCCCGTACGGGAGGCCGCCCCTGCTGCCGTCCTGGTGCCTGTCCTCAGGGGTGAGCCGCATTCGTCAGGAGCACCCTCGGAAGACGGCCCCTAACCCGGGAGGTCGCCGGTGGCCGCCGGGCGGGCCGGATCGCCGGACCACTCGCTCCACGAGCCCGGGTAGAGCACCGCGCCGGTGATCCCCGCGCTCTCCAGCGCCAGCAGCTCGTGCGCCGCCGTCACCCCCGAGCCGCAGTACACGCCGAGCGGCACCGAGCCGTCCGCACCGAGCGCGGCGAACCGGGCCGCCAGCTCCGCCCGGGGACGGAAGGTGCCGTCCGCCGCCACGTTCTCCGCCGTCGGCGCCGACACCGCACCCGGGACGTGGCCCGCCCGCGGGTCGATCGGCTCCACCTCGCCGCGGTACCGCTCCCCCGCCCGGGCGTCCAGCAGCACGCCCTTGCGCGCCAGCTCCGCCGCGCCGTCCGCGTCCACCGTCGGCAGCGACCCGGGCACCGGCACGAAGTCGCCGGCCCCGTCGGCCGGGCGCTCCAGCCACCCAGACCGCCCCGCCGCCCGCCACGCCGCCAGACCGCCGTCCAGCACCCGCACCCCGTCGTGCCCCGCCCAGCGCAGCAGCCACCACGCCCGCGCCGCCGACATCGCCGGGCCCGCGTCGTACACCACCACCGGCCGACCCGCCGACACCCCGGCCCGGCGCAGCGCCGCGCCCAGCACCGCCGGGTCGGGCAGCGGATGCCGGCCGGCCGGGCCGGGCGGGGCGGCCAGCTCGGTGTCCAGGTCCAGGTAGTGCGCACCGGGCAGGTGCCCGGCCGCGTACTCGCCCGCGCCGGGCGGGCCGCCCAACTGCCAGCGGACGTCGAGCAGGACGGGCGGCGTCGGCCCCGCCAGGGCGGCGGCCAGCTCGTCGACGGAGATCAGCGGGGAAACACCCGAGGAAGTCATGTCCGCCATTGTGGCAAGACCGGGCCGCCGCCGACGGACCGTCAGCCCTCGAACGGCAGCACGTCGGGGGAGAGCACCGACGCCCGGGCGGTCGCCGCCGTCAACCGCCGCCGGTGGTGGCGCCGGCAGAGCACCTCGTAGCCGATCTGGTCCTCCGAGACCGCCACGTCGCCGACCACCACCTGCGCGCCCTCGACGACCATCACCCCGCCGACCGTCCGCGCGTTGTGCGTCGCCCGCGCCCCGCACCAGCAGAGCGCCTCCACCTGCAGCACCTCGACCCGGTCCGCCAGCTCGATCAGCCGCTGCGACCCCGGGAACAGCTTCGTCCGGAAGTCCGTCGTGATGCCGAACGTGTAGACGTCAATGCCGAGTTCGTCGACCACCCGGGCCAACTGGTCGATCTGCTCCGCCGAGAAGAACTGCGCCTCGTCGCAGATCAGGTAGTCCGCCTTGCCGCCCGCCGACAGCAGGTGCACCACGTGCGCCTGGAAGTCGAAGTCGTCGGCGACCTCCACCGCGTCCGCGCGCAACCCCAGCCGGCTGGAGATCGTCGCCGCACCCGCCCGGTCGTGCCGGGTGAAGATGATGCCCTGGCGGCCGCGCGCCGCGTGGTTGTGGTCCATCTGCAGCGCCAGCGTCGACTTGCCGCAGTCCATCGTGCCCGAGAAGAACACCAGTTCAGCCATGGGTGGGACGAGGGCCTTTCGATCGTGGGACGGGCGGTGCGGACAGCATCAGGTACGGACGTCGAGCAGCGGCACCAGCTGCTCCACCGCGGTCATCGACCCGTGCAGGCCGACCATCGAGGACTCCCCCGGCTCGTTCCGCGAGGCGACCACCGCGATGTCGTCCCGCGCCGCCGCCACCACGTCGCCGATCCGCGGCAGCACCCGCTCGTCCACCACCGGACCGAACCAGCCGGCCGCGACCGCCTGCTCCCGGGTGGCCACCCACATCCGGTCGCCCAGCACCTCGCTCCAGACCGTGTGGACGTCCGCCGCCGCACCCGGCACCGCGTACACGTGCCGCGCCCGGCCCTCGCCGCCCAGCAGCGCCACGCCCGCCGACAGCTCCCAGTCCTCGTCGAAGTCGACCCGGTCCTCCGGCGCGATGTCGATCATGCCGTGGTCCGCCGTCACGTACAGCGCCGACCGCGGCGGCAACTGCTCCGCCAGCCGCTTCACCAGCCGGTCCACCGTGTTCAGCGTCATCCGCCACTCGTCCGAGTCCACCCCGAACCGGTGGCCGGCCCCGTCCAGCTCGCTCACGTACGTGTAGACCAGCGCCCGGTCGTTCCGCGCCAGCCAGCGCGCCGCCTCGTCCATCCGCTCCTCGCCGGTCGTCCGGCCCAGGAACGTCCCGCCCGAGAGCGCGACCTGCGTCAACGGCGTCTGCGAGAACAACGGCGAGGACACCTGCGCCGTCGCCACGCCCGCCCGCGACACCCGCTCGAACACCGTCGGGTGCGGCTGCCACTCCCGCGGCGGCACCGGCGGCACCCAGCGCAACTGGTTCATCAGCTCGTTCCGGCCCGGAACCCGCACCGTGTACCCGGCCAGGCCGTGCACCCCGGGCGTCAGCCCCGTCCCCACCGAGGCCAGCGAGGTCGCCGTCGTCGACGGGAACCCCGACGTGATCGGACTCGCCCCGGCCGACAGCGACGTCAGGAACGGCGCGTACTCCGGATGCCTGCGGACGAGCTCCCAGCCCATGCCGTCCACCAGGAACACGCAGACCCGGTCCGCCGGCTCCAGCAGCAGCCCGCTCTCGAAGCCGGGCACGCCGAGGCCGGCCGCCACCGCCGGCAGCAGGTCCGCCAGCGAACCGCAGCCGTACGCCGGAGCCGGGGCGTCCGAAGGATCGAGGATCTCGAAGGCGTCGTAACCGAGCATGCGTGACGGCGGCCTCAGACCCGGTCGGCGATCGTCGCCTCGGACAGCGCCCGCGCGAACACCAGCGCCTGCGACACCGTCTCCGGACCGTCACCCGCCTCCGACACCCGCAGCGACAGGTCGTCCGCCGTCGCCGACCCCGTGTACCCGTGGTCCGCGTCGCAATTCGGGTCCGAACAACCCGCCGGCTCCAGGTCCAGGCGCTGCACCGCACCCCAGCCGATCGTGAGCACCACCTCGCGCGGCAGCGTCCCCGGCGTGTACGTCTCCGGGTTCGCCACCATGCGGCTCACCACCACCGAATTGATCCGGTCCAACCGGACGCTCTCGGTCGACGTCGTCGCGTACGGCACGGGGGTCGCCGCGTCGCCGTTCTGCTCGTCCGTGTGGCTCACCACGAAGCGCGACGGGGTCAGCACCAGCACCGTCACGTGCCGGCGGACCTCGTTCGCGTCGAACGTCGTCTCCTGGTGCACCAGGTAGGAGCTGATCGGCTCGGGGCCCACCGCGGACTCCACGGCCTCGGACACCAGGGCCGGGTAGTAGCCGCTGCGCTCGATCGCCGACCGCAGGTCCTGCGTGGTGGTGGTACCGGTCTTGGCCATGTCTCCATCCTGGCATGTCCCGCCGACGAAGCGGGCGGCACTGCGCCGAGCTTCCGGACCCGCCTTGCCGGGCCCGCCCTGCGGGGGGCTGGTCAGCGCCGCCGAGCGGCGCAGCCAAGCAAGGTTACAGGCTGCTCATCGCCCGCGGACCCAGATCCGTCCGCACCGGCAGCGGCGCGATCCGCACCACCGCCCCCAGCACCGCCAGCCCCTGCGGCGCCACCACCACCGGCTCCAGATCCACCGACGCCACCTCCGGCAGGTCGTCCACCAGCCGCGACACCCGCAGCAGCAACTCCTCCAGCGCCCCGGTGTCCACCGGATCCGCGCCCCGCCAACCGAACAGCAGCGGAGCCGCCCGCACCTCCCGGATCAGCGCCGCCACGTCCCGGTCCGTCGCCGGCACCAGGCGGTGCGCCAGATCACCCAGCAACTCCGCCGGCGCCCCCGCCAGACCGAAACTCAGGATCGCGCCCACCGCCGGATCCACCGCCGCCCCGATCACCGTGTCCACCCCGCGCGGCGCCAGCTGCTGCACCACCAGCCGCGCCTGCGCCGCCCCGCCCAGCAACGCGTCCAGCTCCCGGTGCGCCCGCCGCAGCCCCTCCTCGCCGTCCAGGTCCAGCCGCACGCTCCCCAGGTCCGGCCGGTGCCGCAGGTGGTCCGCCGTCGCCTTCAACGCCACCGGATAGCCCAGCCGCCGCGCCGCCCGCACCGCCGACTCCTCGTCCGGCGCCGGCAGCACCGGCCGCACCGCGATCCCGTAGCAGCCCAGCAGCGCCTCCGCGTCCGCCTCCGGCAGCGTGAACCGGGCCCCGCCCGGCTGCGTCCGCGCCGCCACCGCCAGCCGCGTGCCCAGCGCCCCCTCCACCAGCGCCCGCGCCCGCGCCTCGTCGATCCCCTCCAGCTCGGGGATCCGCGCCGTCCGCTCCGCCTCCGCGCTGCGCCGGCGCCACTCGGCGTAGTGCACCGCGTTCGCCAGGGCGTGCACCGCCCGCTCCGGCGCCGGGAACGCCGGGATCCGGCCCGCCCGCAGCCGCTCCGCCAGGCCTCCCAGTGCCAGGTGCGTCAGCAGCAGCGGCTTGCCCAGCTCCCGGGCCCGCTCCCCGGCGTCCAGCAGCGCCGCCGCGACCTCCGGCTCGTCGTCCGGCTCCGGTGCCCCGCCGCCGTGCACCCCGATCGGCGGGATCGCCACCGCGATCACCGCGTCCACCGCCGGGTCGCCCAGCGCCGTCCCCAGCGCGATCCGGAAGTTCTCCCCCGTGGCCGCCGTCGTCAGGTCCACCGGCGACCGCGGCCGCAGCCCGCTGCCCAGGCACGCGTCGTACGTCAGCAGCCCCAGCGAGTCCGAGTTCCCCACCACCGCCACCCGGTCGCCCGCCGGCAGCGGCTGGCCCGCCAGCAGCTCCCCCGTGTCGAACAGGTCGGTGATCGTCTCCACCCGCACCACCCCGGCCTGCCGGAACAGCGCGTCCACCGTCGCGTCCCGCAGCCGGCTCGACGCCGGCTGCACCGCGTGCCCCGGCGGCAGGCTCCCGGTGTGCCGCGCCCCCTTGACCACCACCACCGGCTTCGACGCGGCCAGCCGCCGGGCGATCCGCGTGAACTTCCGCGGATTGCCGAACGACTCCATGTACATCAGCACCACCTCGGTGGCGGCGTCCTCCTCCCAGAACTGCAGCATGTCGTTGCCCGACACGTCCGCCCGGTTCCCCACCGAGGCGAACGACGACACCCCGAGGCCCCGCCGGTGCGCCGCCTCCAGCAGCGCCACCCCGATCGCCCCCGACTGGCAGAACACCCCGAACGGGCCGCGGGCCGGCAGCACCGGCGCCAGCGACGCGTTCAGCGGCCGCTCCGGGTCCGTCGACACCAGCCCGAAGGCGTTCGGGCCCACCACCCGCATCCCCGCCGCCCGCGCCTGCCGCACCAGCGCCCGCTGCCGGTCCCGCCCCTCCGGACCGGTCTCCGCGTACCCGGCCGTCACCACCACCAGGCCCTGCACCCCGTGCGCGCCGCAGTCCGCCACCACCGCCGGGACGGCCGCCTCCGGCACCGCCACCAGCGCCAGGTCCACCGGCCCCGGGATCTCCAGCAGCGACCGGTGCACCGGCACCCCGTCCAGCACCGTCCCGTCCGGCGCGCTCCGGTTCACCGCGTACAGCTCGCCGTGGAACCCGGCCAGGCTGCGCAACAGGCCGCGCCCCACCGACTGCGGATTGCGCGACACCCCGACCACCGCCACCGACCGCGGCGTCAGCAGCCGCTGGACCGAGCGGGCCTCGGCCCGGTGCTCCCGGCCGCGCATCACCGCCAGCGAGGCCGCCGTCGGCTCCAGGTCGAATTCCAGGTGCACCACGCCGTCGGCGAAGCTGCGGTGCTGGGTGTAGCCGGCGTCGGTGAAGACCTTCACCATCTTGCGGTTCTCCGGCAGCACCTCCGCGGTGAACCGGCGGATGCCGCGCTCCTGGGCGACCGCCGCGATGTGCTCCAGCAGCGCCGAGGCGACGCCGCGGCCCTGGTGGGCGTCCTGCACCAGGAAGGCCACCTCGGCGTCGGTGCCGGTGGTGGAGGGGCGGCCGTCCTCGTCGATCCGGTCGTAGCGGACGGTGGCGATGAACCGGTCCCGCACCACCGCCGCCAGGCCCACCCGGTTCACGTAGTCGTGGTGGGTGAAGCGCCGCACGTCCTTGTCGGACAGCCGCGGGTACGGGGCGAAGAAGCGGAAGTACTTCGACTGCTCGGAGACCTGCTCGTAGAACTCGACCAGCCGCTCGGCGTCGGTCGGGGTGATCGGCCGGATCCGGGCCGCGCCGCCGTCGCGCAGCAGGACGTCGGCCTCCCAGTGCTGGGGGTAGCCGGTCTCGTCGGCCGGGTCGGTGCCCGGCTCGATGGCCGGTTCGGTGCTCGGCTCGGTGGCCGGGTCGGTGCCCGGCTCGGTGGCCGGGTCGGTGCCCGGCTCGGTGCGCGGTGAAGTCCCGGAGTCGTCCACAACCGCCAGGCTATCCGGCGGGGGCCGCGGCGAGCCGCCCGGCGGTGCCGGACCGGCGGGGCCAAGGTGGGAACGAGGGGTGCCGCACCGTTCCGGACGTGCGACGGACGTGCGACACTGGTCTAGACAACTGGCTCCACCCAGCACCACCGAAAGGCACGTCCCATGGCAGAGCGCCGCGTCACCGTCGGTTGGGCCGAAGGCCTCCACGCCCGTCCCGCCTCCATCTTCGTCCGCGCCGTCACCTCCACGGGCGTGCCCGTCACCATCGCCAAGGACGGCGGCAACCCCGTGAACGCCGGCTCCATGCTCGGCCTGCTCGCCCTCGGTGCCGCCGGCGGCGACACCGTCGTCCTGGCCTCCGAGGCCGACGGCGCCGACCAGGCCCTCGACCGCCTCGCCGAGCTCGTCCAGGAGGGCCTCGACGAGCTCCCCGCGGCCTGACCGCGGCCACGCGAAAGGGGTGCACCACGGCGGTCCCGCCGGGTGCACCCCTTCGCTCTGCCGGGTGCCGTCAGAAGACCGACCAGCCGGTCGCCGTGGTCAGCGCGTCCAGCGCCGCCACCCCCAGCACCGAGTTCCCCGCCGCGTCCAGGCCCGGGCTCCACGCGCACACCGCGCCCCGGCCCGGCAGCACCGCCAGCACGCCCCCGCCGACACCGCTCTTGCCCGGCAGCCCCACCCGGTAGGCGAACTCCCCCGCCGCGTCGTACGTCCCGCAGGTCAGCATCACCGCGTTGATCCGCTTCGCCTCGCTACGGGTCAGCAGCCGCGAACCGTCCACCCGCACCCCGTGCCGCGCCAGGAACAGCCCCGCCAGCGCCAGGTCCCGGCAGCTCGCCGTGATCGCGCAGTGCGCGTAGTAGTGCGCCAGCACGCTGTCCACCGGGTTGCGCAGGTTGCCGTAGCTCGCCATGAAGTGCGCCATCGCCGCGTTGCGGTGGCCGTGCCGCGCCTCCGAGGCGGCCACCGTGTCGTCCGTGGCCACCGCCTCGTTCCCCGACTCCCGCCGGAGGAACTCCCGGACCGCCCCCACCGCGTCGCCCGTCAGCTCCAGCAGACGGTCCGTCACCACCAGGGCGCCCGCGTTGATGAACGGATTGCGCGGGATCCCCTGCTCGGTCTCCAACTGCACCAGCGAGTTGAACGGGTTCCCGGACGGCTCCCGGCCCACCCCGCGCCACAGTCCGTCGCCGCCCTCGGCGAGGGCCAGCGCCAGCGTGAACAACTTGGACACCGACTGGATCGAGAACGGCTCCTCCCACGAGCCCGCCCCGAACACACCGCCGTCCACCGTCGCGATCGCCATCCCGAAGGCCTCCGGATCGGCCTTCGCCAGCGCCGGGATGTAGTCCGCCGACCGCCCGCGCGCCGGCGCCGCGAGCGCGGTCTCCATCGATTCCCGCAGAAGTCCCTGGTAGTCCACGCGGCCATTGTGTCCCCGGCCGCCCGTACCACCCCGCCGGGGTCCACGATCCGACATTTCGACTTGAGGACCACCACACCATCGGATGATCCGCCGACGAACCGACCCGCCGCCGGGACCACCCGGCGCAGGCTGGCGCCATGACCGGATTCGACCTCGAAAACCCCGACCACGCCTACATGTTCGGCTTCCTCCAGGCCGACGGGCACCTGCGCCAGGGCCTGGGCAACAAGGGCAGCCTCAGCGTGGAGCTCTCCGCGCGCGACACGCCCCTCCTGGAGGAGTTCAAGCGCATCTGCCCCTGGCCCAGCAGCATCCGTCACCGCACCCGCACCACCAACTTCGCAGCGAACCACACCTCGGCGACCTGGACGGTGTGCGCCCGCGAGTTCCGCGAACGGCTCGTGGCACTGGGTCTGCCGCCCGGACGGAAGTCCTCGACGGTGGAGCCACCACGGGCCCCCTTCGCCGAGCGGGACTACCTCCGCGGCCTGATCGATGCCGACGGCTCGCTCGGACGCACCGGCAAGGACCTGCCGTTCGTCAGCCTGACCACCGCGAGCGAGCCGCTGGCGGCCCACTTCTGCCGCTACGCCCACGCGCTGACCGGCGCCGTGCGCACAGCCCGGCGGAACCGGCGCGACGCGATCTACAACATCCTCTTCACCAGGGAGGACGCCGTCGCCATCGTCCGGCACCTCTACTACCCGGGCTCCCTCGCCCTGCCGCGGAAGCTGGCAGCCACGGCCGACGTAACGGCGTGGACCCGACCCGACGGGATGAGGAAGGTGCTGCGCCGCCCGTGGACGGCAGACGAGGACCGCCTCCTGCTGGCCGCCCGGAACGCGGAGGCGGCAGCAACCGTGCTCGGCCGGTCCGTCAGCAGTTGCTCGGCCCGACGATGGCGGCTGGTGGGACCGGAGAAGGCCGGGGTGCGCTTCCCGCGCACCCCGGCCTGAGCTCAACCCTTCACGCAGACGACCTGCTTGAGGTGGGCGACCACCTCGACCAGGTCGCGCTGCTGGTCCATCACCTTCTCGATGGACTTGTACGCGCCCGGGATCTCGTCGACGACGCCCGCGTCCTTGCGGCACTCCACGCCCTTGGTCTGCTCGACCAGGTCGCGCGTGGTGAACCGCTTCTTGGCCGCGGTGCGGCTCATCTTGCGGCCGGCGCCGTGCGAGGCCGAGTTGAACGCGGCGTCGTTGCCGAGACCGCGGACGATGTACGAACCGGTGCCCATCGAGCCCGGGATGATCCCGTAGTCGCCGGAGCCGGCCCGGATCGCACCCTTGCGGGTGACCAGCAGGTCGACGCCGTCGTACCGCTCCTCCGCCACGTAGTTGTGGTGGCAGCTGATCATCTGGTCGAAGGCCACCTTCGCCTTCGGGAACTCCCGCCGGACGACGTCCTGGAAGAGCGCCATCATGATCGCTCGGTTGCGCTTGGCGTAGTCCTGCGCCCAGAACAGGTCCTGGCGGTAGGCGTTCATCTGCGGGGTGTCCGCGATGAACACCGCGAGGTCGCGGTCGATCAGGCCCTGGTTGTGCGGCAGCGACCGGGCGACGCCCATGTGGTGCTCGGCGAGCTCCTTGCCGATGTTGCGCGAGCCTGAGTGCAGCATCAGCCAGACCGAACCGGACGTATCGACACATACCTCGCAGAAATGGTTGCCGCCGCCGAGCGAACCCATCTGCTGAGCCGCCCGCTCGCGCTTCCAGCGGACCTCCGGGGCGATGCCGTCGAAGCCGTCCCAGAAGCGGTCCCAGCCGCCGGTGGCGAGGTCGTGCAGCTTGCCCGGGTCGACCGGGTCGGTGTGCAGGCCGCGGCCGACCGGGATCGCCTGCTCGATCTTGGAACGGAGCCGGGACAGGTCGTCCGGCAGGTCCTTCGCGGTGAGCGAGGTCTTGACGGCGGTCATTCCGCAGCCGATGTCGACGCCGACCGCGGCCGGGCAGACGGCGCCCTTCATGGCGATCACGGAGCCGACCGTCGCGCCCTTGCCCAGGTGCACGTCGGGCATCACGGCGAGGCCGTGCAGCCACGGGAGCGAGCTGATGTTGCGCAGCTGCTGCATGGCCTGGCCCTCGACGGTGGCCGGGTCGGTCCACATCCGGATGGGCACGCGGATGCCGGGTACCTCGGTGTACGACATGGTGATTCGACCTCCACAGGTCGCTTGTTTCCAGCGTAGGGGGGTGCCGCGCGATGAGTCCCGGTGCGGCTCGGGGAAGGCTGTGGGGCCGCGCTCAGGCGGCTGTGCGCCGGGAGGACGGTCGTGGGGAGCATCGGTAGTCGCGCTCGACCCGCATGGTGACCGCCTCCTCTCGCGCTGTGTGCTGCGGCCGCGGGGTGCGGCTGCGGGGACCATCTACCCACGCGGCCGGGCCCCGGTGCAATGCAATAAACGCGCGGGCCCGGCGGAGCTGACGCTCCGCCGGGCCCGGGGTGCCGTACGTCAGTTGGCGACGACGGTGACCTCGCCGATGCCGAGGTCCCGGACGGCGTCACCGATGACGGAGGCGTCGCCGACCAGCACGGTGACCAGGCGGTCCGGCGGGAAGGCGGCGACGACGGCCTCGGTGGCGGCCTCGGTGCCGAGTTCGGCGAGCTGCCGGTAGACCTCGGCCTGGTAGTCGTCGGGCAGGTACTGCTCGACCTGGTCGGCGAGGGTGCCGGCGACCGAGCCGGCCGTCTCGTACTTCAGCGGGGCGACGCCGACGAGGAACTGCACGGCCTCGTCGCGCTCGGCGTCGGTGAGGCCCTCGGCGGCGAGGGTGCGCAGGATCGTCCAGGTGTCGGCGAGGGCCGGCGCGGTGGACGCGGTGTCGACGGATCCGCTGATGGCGAGCAGCGCGCGGCCGGAGCCGTCGGCGGCGGAGCGCAGCGGCTGGGCGAAGGCGCGGACGCCGTAGGTGTAGCCCTTCTCCTCGCGCAGGACGCGGTCGAGGCGGGAGGTGAGGGTGCCGCCGAGGCAGTAGGTGCCGAGGATCTGGGCGGCCCAGGTGGGGTCGTGGCGGTCGGGGCCGATGCGGCCGATGAGGAGCTGGGTCTGGACGGAGCCGGGCCGGTCGACGATGATCACGCGGCCCTTGTCGTCGGCGGTGACCGGGGCGTGGGCGGAGGGCTCGGCGGGGTCGGCCGTCCAGGTGCCGAGGGTGCTGTCGAGGAGGGCGGGGAGGTCCGTTCCGGTGAGGTCGCCGACGACGACGGCGGTGGTGGTGCCGGGGCGGACGTGGGCCCGGTAGAAGGCGTGGACGGCGGCGCGGTCGATGGTGCGCACGGTGTCGGCGGTGCCGCTGCGGGGGCGGGAGAGCCGGTCGGTGGCGTCGAAGAGGGCGGCGTAGAGGGCCTTGGCGGCGCGCCGGGCGGGGTTGGCGAGTTCGTGGGTGATCTCGTCGAGCCGGTTGGCGACGAGTCGTTCGATCTCGTCCTCGGGGAGGGCGGGGGCGCGGAGGGCGTCGGCGAGGAGGGTGAGGCCGCGTTCCAGGCGGGAAGCGGGGACTTCGAGGCTGACGCGGACGGCGGGGTGGTCGGCGTGGGCGTCGAGGGTGGCGCCGGCGCGTTCGAGTTCGGCGGCGAACTCCTCGGCGGTGTGGTGCTCGGTGCCTTCGTTGAGGGCGCGGGCGAGGATGTTGGCGACGCCGTCGAGGCCGGTGGGTTCGGCGGCGAGGGGGGCGTCGACGACGAGGTCGACGGCGACGAGCTGCTGGCCGGGGCGGTGGCAGTGCAGGACGGTGATGCCGTTGTCGAGGGTGAGCCGCTGGGGTGCCGGGAAGGCCCAGGGGGTGGCGGTGCCTGCGGCGGGCTGCGGGTGGAAGGTCATCTGGCTGGTCACGCGGCCGTCTCCTGCTCGGTGGTGTCGTCGGCGTCGGGGCCGGTGGTGGTGGGCTCGTAGGCGAGGACGGCCCGGTTCTCGGGGTGGAGGCGGGCGGCGGCGACGGCGCGGACTTCTTCGGCGGTGATGTCGAGGACCTTGGGGAGGGCCTCGTTGAGGAGCTTGGGGTCGCCGAAGAGGACGGCGTAGCGGCAGAGTTCGTCGGCGCGGCCGGCGACGGTGGTGAGCCGGTCGAGCCATTCGCGTTCGATCTGGGCCTGGGCGCGCTCGAGTTCCTCGGGGGTGGGGCCTTCGGCGGCGAAGCGGGCGAGTTCCTCGTCGACGGCGGTGCCGACGGCGTCGAGGGTGGCGTCGCCGCTGGTCTTGACGTCGAGCCAGCCGAGGCTGGGGGCGCCGGCGAGGCGCAGCAGGCCGAAGCCGGCGGTGACGGCGGTGCGGTCGCGGCGGACGAGCCGGTTGTAGAGGCGGCTGGATTCGCCGGAGCCGAGGATGGTGAGGGCGAGGTCGGCGGCGTCGGCCTCGCGGGTGCCGTCGTGGGGGAGGCGGTAGGCGGCCATGAGGGCGCGGCTGGGGACGTCCTCCTCGACGAGTTCGCGCAGTTCGCGGCCGATGGTGTCGGGGAGGGTGCCGTCGCGCGGGGGCTGCTTGCCGTTGTGGGCGGGGATGCTGCCGAAGTACTTCTCGACCCAGGCGACGGTCTGCTCGGGGTCGAGGTCGCCGACGATGGAGAGGACGGCGTTGTTGGGGGCGTAGTAGGTGCGGAAGAAGGCGCGGGCGTCTTCGAGGGTGGCGGCGTCGAGGTCGGCCATGGAGCCGATGGGGGTGTGGTGGTAGGGGTGGCCGTCGGGGAAGCTGAGGGCGGTGAGCTTCTCGAAGGCGGTGCCGTAGGGGACGTTGTCGTAGCGCTGGCGGCGTTCGTTCTTGACGACGTCGCGCTGGTTCTCCATGGAGGTGTCGTCGAGGGCGTCGAGCAGGGAGCCCATCCGGTCGGCCTCGAGCCAGAGGGCGAGTTCGAGCTGGTGGGCGGGCATGGTCTCGAAGTAGTTGGTGCGTTCGAAGCTGGTGGTGCCGTTGAGGGAGCCGCCGGCGCCCTGGACCAGTTCGAAGTGGCCGTTGTTGGAGACGTTGCGGCTGCCCTGGAACATCAGGTGTTCGAAGAGGTGGGCGAGGCCGGTGCGGCCCTTGACCTCGTGGCGGGAGCCGACGTCGTACCAGAGGCAGACGGCGGTGACCGGGGTGAGGTGGTCCTCGGAGAGCACCACGCGCAGGCCGTTGGCCAGGCGGTGTTCGGTGATGGCGAGGCCTCGGTGGGAGGCGGGGGCCGGCTGGGCCATGCGCTGTGGGTCCTTCCCTGGTGGTTGTGCAGGTCGGGGGCTGTGTGCGTGTCCCCATTGTGGTGCAACGCGCGGGGGCCCGGGATGTGTCCGCGCAGGGGCGGCGTTCGCCAGGGGCGGACGCGGTGGGGGTCGGCCGCGGCGGTGGGCGGTGCGGGTGCGGGGGCGGGGGCGGCGGGGGGGGGGGGGGGGGGGGTGGGCGTGGCTGTGGGTGGGAGGGTCCACAATGGGGGGCGCCGTGCCCCCGTAGGGTTCGACGCGGCGGCCGGTGGACGGCCGCCGTTCGACAGACGCAAGCCCGACACGCAAGGAGCCCCGCCGCGATGGCCCGCCGCAGTTCGCCCACCCCGCCGCCCGGTGACTTCGAGGAGCGGATTCTCGATGTCGACGTGGTGGACGAGATGCAGGGCTCGTTCCTGGAGTACGCGTATTCGGTGATCTACTCGCGGGCGCTGCCCGACGCGCGGGACGGTCTGAAGCCGGTGCACCGGCGGATCCTGTACCAGGCGAACGAGATGGGTCTGCGGCCGGAGCGCGGGCACGTGAAGTGCGCACGCCTGGTGGGCGAGGTGATGGGTCGGCTGCATCCGCACGGCGATGCGTCGATCTACGACTCGGTGGTGCGGATGGCGCAGCCGTTCTCGATGCGGCTGCCGTTGATCGACGGGCACGGGAACTTCGGTTCGCTGGGCAACGACGACCCGCCGGCGGCGATGCGGTACACGGAGTCGCGGCTGACGGCGGCGTCGATGTCGATGGTGGAGTCGATCCACGAGGAGACGGTCGACTTTGGTCCGAACTACGACGGCAGTGAGCAGGAGCCGCAGGTCCTGCCGTCGGCGTTCCCGAACCTGCTGGTGAACGGCGCTTCGGGCATCGCGGTGGGCATGGCGACGAACATGCCGCCGCACAACCTGGCCGAGGTGGTGGCGGCGGCCCGGCACCTGATCAAGCACCCGAACGCGGACCTGGACACGCTGATGCGGTTCGTGCCGGGTCCGGACCTGCCGACGGGCGGCCGGATCGTGGGTCTGTCGGGGATCCGGGACGCGTACGCGAACGGCCGGGGGACGTTCAAGATCCGGGCGACGACGGCGATCGAGAGCGTGACGGCGCGCCGCAAGGGGATCGTGGTCACCGAGCTGCCGTACAGCGTCGGGCCGGAGAAGGTGATCGCGAAGATCAAGGACCTGGTCAACGCGAAGAAGCTGCAGGGCATCGCGGACGTCAAGGACCTGACGGACCGTGAGAACGGTCTGCGCCTGGTGATCGAGGTGAAGAACGGCTTCGTGCCGGAGGCGCTGCTGGAGCAGCTGTTCAAGTTGACGCCGATGGAGGAGACCTTCGGCATCAACAACGTGGCGCTGGTGGACGGTCAGCCGCTGACGCTGGGCCTGAAGGAGCTGCTGGAGGTCTACGTCGACCACCGCTTCGAGGTGGTTCGGCGGCGCAGTGACTTCCGGCGGCGCAAGCGCCAGGAGCGGCTGCACCTGGTCGAGGGCCTGCTGGTGGCGCTGGTCGACATCGACGAGGTGATCGCGCTGATCCGGTCGAGCGACAACGCGGCGCAGGCGAAGGAGCGGCTGATCGAGCGCTTCTCGCTGTCGGAGGTGCAGACGGCGTACATCCTGGACACTCCGCTGCGGCGGCTGACCCGGTTCGACCGGGTGGAGCTGGAGGACGAGCAGCGGAAGCTGACGGCGGAGATCGCGGAGCTGACGGAGATCCTGGAGTCGGACGCGCGGCTGCGCAGCGTGGTCTCGTCGGAGCTGGGTGCGGTGGCGAAGCAGTTCGGTTCGCCGCGCCGGACGGTGCTGCTGGAGGCGGGGGCGGTGCCGAGTGCGGCGCTGTCGGTGCCGTTGGAGGTGGCGGACGATCCGTGCCGGGTGATGCTGTCGTCGACGGGTCTGCTGGCGCGGACGGCGGACGGCGAGTCGGTGGAGGTGTCGGAGCAGCGGGCGAAGCACGACGTGGTCGTGTCGGCGGTGGCTGCGACGGCGCGGGCGGACGTGGGTGTGGTGACCACGGCGGGCCGGGTGCTGCGGCTGCCGGTGATCGACCTGCCGCAGTTGCCGCCGGGGGGTGCGGCGTCGCTGGCCGGTGGTGCGGCGGTGTCGGAGTTCCTGCGGTTGGAGGCCGGGGAGCGGGCGCTGGCGCTGACGACCCTGGACGAGTCCTCGCCGGGTCTGGCGCTGGGCACGGTGCAGGGCGTGGTGAAGCGGGTGGTGCCGGAGTGGCCGTCGAACAAGGACGAGTTCGAGGTGATCGCCCTCAAGGAGGGTGACGAGGTCGTCGGTGCGGTGGAGCTGGCGACGGGCGAGGAGGACCTGGTCTTCATCGCCTCGGACGCGCAGTTGCTGCGGTACCCGGCGGGTCAGGTGCGGCCGCAGGGTCGCCCGGCCGGCGGTATGGCGGGCATCAAACTGTCGGAGGGGGCCCGGGTGCTGTCGTTCACGGCGGTGGATCCGGGTGCGGACGCGGTGGTGCTGTCGGTGGCGGCGGCGTCGGCGACGCTGTCGGGCGGTGAGCACACGACGTGGAAGGTGACGCCGTTCGAGGTGTATCCGCGTAAGGGCCGGGCGACGGGCGGTGTCCGTTGTCAGCGGTTCCTGCGGGGTGAGGACGTGTTGGCGTTCGCGTGGGCGGGTGCGGTGCCGGCGTTGGCGGCTGCGGCGAACGGTTCGCCGGTGGTGCTGCCGGAGCGGGATCCGCGCCGGGACGGTTCGGGTTCGCCGGTGTCCGCGCAGGTAGCGGCGGTCGGCAGCCGGCTGTAGGGCCGGTTCTGCGTGGGCGGGGGCGCTGCTTCGGCGGCGCCCCCGTCGGCGTTGCGGCGGGGGGGGCCGGTGGTGCGGCCGGGGCGGTGCTTCGCGGCCGGGGCTGCCGGGGGTGGCGAGGGTAGGCTTGCCTGGGTGAGCACCTGCGCGACGTTGTCGCTGGAACTGTCCGAGCCGTTGGCCGCGACCGCGGCGACGGCCTCGACCTGGCTGCTGTTGGAGCAGGCCGGGCCGTGGGGGGCGAAGGCGCTGGTGGAGAGCCATCTGGAGACCGCGGTGGGGGCGGCGTTGGAGGCGGCCGCGGCGGGTTCGGGGGTGCGGGTGGCGCTGGTGCGTTCTCCCGGCCGTCATGCGGACGCCCGGCCCCAGGACCGGCACCGGGTGGTCGTGGCGCACACGGTGCCGGGCCGGTCGTGGGTGCGGCGCTGGTCGGTGGCGGATCCGGCGGAGCTGCTGGGTCTGGACTTCGCGGCGCTGGGTGCGGGGGTGCACGGCGGTCTGGGGGTGGAGCACGACGGCGGTCCCCTCGCGCTGGTCTGCACGAACGGCCGCCGGGACCGGTGCTGTGCGCTGCTGGGGCGTCCGTTGGCGGCGGAGCTGGCGGCGTCGGGCCTGGGCGAGGTGTGGGAGGTGACGCACCTGGGCGGTCACCGGTTCTCGCCGACGATGCTGGTGCTGCCGTTCGGGTACGCGTACGGGCGGCTGTCGGGGGCGGCGGCGAAGGAGGTGCTGGCGTCGACGGCGGCGGGGCACACGGTGCCGGAGTTCTCGCGGGGCCGGTCGTGCTGGGACCGTCCGGGTCAGGCGGCGGAGCACGCGGTGCGCCTCGCGGTGGGTGAGACGGCGGCGGAGGCGCTGACGGTGCGCCAGACGGCGGTGGGCGGTGGCTGGTCGGTGGAGGTGCGGCACGTGGACGGCCGCGGCTGGCGGGTGCCGGTGACGGCGGGGGTGTCGGAGCCGCCGCGTCCGGAGAGCTGCGGGAAGGCGGCGGGGCTGCCGTCGCGGATGGTCGCGGGGCCGGTGGAACGGCTGTGACGGCCCCTCGCCCGCTGTCCGGGAGGGCGGGGGGCCGTCACAGGTCGCGGGGCCGGGTCAGCCGGTGGCCTTGTTGACGAACTCGGTGGTGTAGGTCTTGGCGAGGTCGATGCTCGCCTCCTTGCCCTTGACGTCGGGGTGGAAGGCGCCGAGGACGGCGAGGACGGTCTTCGGGCCGTCGGCGGGCATGACGCCGTCGGTGGTGAACATCGGCAGGGTGGCCTTGATGGCGGCCGCGTACTGCTCGGCGCCGCCCTGTGCGTAGTCGGCGGGCATCTTCGCGGCGATCTCCTCGGGGGTGTGGGTGTTCATCCACTTGAGGGTCTTGACGAAGGCGTTGGCGAGCTTCTGCACGGTGTCCTTGTTGCTGTTCACCCAGGCGGTGTTCATGTACAGCGAGGACGAGGGGTAGAGGCCGCCGAGGGCGGCCTTGGAGCCCTCGGGGGTGCGCATGTCGTACAGCACCGTGCCGATGTTCTTGGAGACGATGTTGGCGACGGTCGGGTCGGTGGTCATGCCGGCGTCGATGGAGCCCTGCTGCATCGCGGCGATGAAGGTCTGGCCGGCGCCGACGGCGATCGGGCTGAACTGGCTGGTGTCGACGCCGTTCTTGACGGCGAGGTACTTGGTGAGGAAGTCGGTGGAGGAGCCGATGCTGGTGACGCCGAGCTTGCGGCCCTTGAAGTCGGCGCCGCTCTTGATGGCGTCGGCCTGCTTGGCGGAGACGACCTCGACCTCGCCGGGGGCCTGCGAGAACTGGACGACGGACTCGACGCTCTTGCCCTTGGCCTGCAGGTCGATGGTGTGGTCGTAGAAGCCGACGGCGCCCTGGACGTCGCCGGCGAGGAGGGCGGTGGTGGCGTTGACGCCGGCGGGCTCGCTCATCAGCTCGACGTTGACGCCGGCCTCGGCGAAGTAGCCGAGCCGCTGGGTGAGCATGGCGGGCATGTAGATGACCTTGTCGAGGCCGCCGACCATGATCTTGACCTTGGGGCCCTCGACGGTGGGGCCGGCCGGGGCGGCGCCGTTGTGCGAGGTGGAGGCGGCGTCGTTGGCGCAGGCGGCCAGCGGCAGGAGGAGGGCGGCGGCGAGGGCGGCGGCGGCGGTTCTGCGCATGGGTGGGGGCCTTCCTGGGTGCGCGGGGGGAGTCTTCTGCGGGGGCTACTGCGGGGGACGTGCTGCGGGGCGTTCTGCGGGAACTGCGGGGTGGGGCTGCGGCTCAGCGGCCGTCGCCGGATTCGGCGGGCTTCCAGCGGAAGAGCCGCTTCTCGGCGAAGGTGAGCAGGCCCTCGGTGAACAGGGCGACCACGGCGAGGATGGTCATCGCGGCGTAGACGCCGGCCGCGTTGAAGGTGCCCTGGGCGGCGGCGACCATCAGGCCGAGGCCCTTGGTGGCGCCGATGTACTCGCCGACGATCGCGCCGATCAGGGCGAAGCCGAAGCTGACGTGCAGGCTGGTGAAGATCCAGGTGGTGGCGGCGGGGATGACGACCTGCAGGGTGACCTTGCGGTTGTCGGCGCCGAGGATGCGGGCGTTGGCGACCAGGTTGCGGTCGACCTCGCGGGCGCCCTGGAAGGCGTTGAAGAACACCGGGAAGAACACCAGGACGACGGCGGAGGCGACCTTGGACGCCGGGCCGAGGCCGAACCAGATCAGGAAGATCGGCGCGAGGACGATCCGCGGGATCGCGTTGAGGACCTTGATGTAGGGCCCGAACACGTCGGCGAGGAAGCGGATCCGGCCGAGCGCGATGCCCAGCAGGACGCCGGTGACGACACCGATCACCCAGCCGCTGAGCGCCTCGTACAGGGTGTAGCCGATCTGCTCGCCGAGCGAGCCCTGGGCGGTGCCGTGGGTGATCCACTGCCAGATCTGCGCCCAGATCTTCGACGGCTGGGAGAAGTTGAACGGGTCGATCACACCTGTGCGGGCGCAGACCTCCCACAGGCCGAGGAAGGCGACGAGCACACCGGCCCGGGCGGCGTACACGCCGTTGCGGCGGTTGCGGGCGGCCCGTTCGCGGACCTGGCTGCGGGTGGCGGCGGGGGCGGCCGCGGGTGCGGCGGCGGGGGCGGTCTCAAGCGGCACGACCCGCTCCTCTCTCACGGGTGATGCGGACTTCCTCGCCGAGGGAGGCCCAGATCTCGCGGTACAGCTCGACGAAGCGGGGCTCCAGGCGGACGGCCTCGACGGTGCGCGGCCTCGGCAGGTCGACGGTGAAGACCTCCTTGACGGTGGCCGGTCCCGCGGTCATCACGACGACCCGGTCGGCGAGGGCGATCGCCTCGTCGAGGTCGTGGGTGACGAAGACGACCGAGGAGCCGGTGCCCGCCCACAGCTCCAGCAGCTGGTCGGACATCAGGGCCCGGGTCTGCACGTCGAGCGCGGAGAACGGCTCGTCCATGAGCAGGATCTTCGGGTCGTTGACGAAGGTCTGGGCCAGCGCGACGCGCTTGCGCATGCCGCCGGACAGCTGGTGCGGGTAGCGGTCCTCGAAGGCGGCGAGGCCGACCCGGGCGAGCCAGTCGCGGGCCTTCTCGCGGGCCTCGTCGGCGCCGACGCCGCGGAACCGGGGGCCGGCGGTGACGTTGGAGAGCACCGTCCGCCACGGGAAGACGGCGTCCTGCTGGAAGACGAAGCCGACGTTCGGGTCGATCCCGTCGACGTGCTCGCCGTAGACCTTCACCTCGCCCTCGGTGGGCTCCTCCAGGCCGCTGACCAGGGTCAGGGTGGTGGACTTGCCGCAGCCGGTGGGGCCGACGACGGCGACGAACTCGCCGGGGGCGACGGTCAGGTCGAGGTCCCGGACGGCGGTGTGCAGGGTGCCGGACGGCGTCCGGAAGCGTTTGGTCGCCCCGGTCAACTCGATCGCCGGGACGGCGCCGGCCTTGTGCGGGCTCACGTGAACCACCTACCTCCTCGGCCGGCGTCGTCGCCGGCTCGGTGCTGTGCTCCGGGACGCTACGAGCGGCACCGGGCGCGGCGGGAGGCTTGCGGGCGTAACGCGGCTTTCCCGCGTTGAGGGCTGTTCTGCTCCTTTTGCTTCCGCTACAACGGCTGGGCGGGGCTGGCACGAAACACGGCCGAAACGTAGGGTGACCGTCCACCCCGCCCCCGCCGAGCACGGAAGGAGCACGCGATGAGGCGTCCGCACTGGCCACGCCGGGTCTTCGCGCAGCTCCTGCTCAGCCAGACCGTGGTCACGGTCGGTGTCACCGCGGTGACGGCGGGGCTGTTCCTCGCGCCGGTCAGCCGGGAGCTCGACCGGGACGCGATGCAGCGGGCCCTGTCGATCGCGCAGGCCACCGCCGCCGACGACGCGCTCGCCCGGGCGGCCGCCGCCCGGGACTCGCGGACCGCCCAGCAGGGCGCCGAGCAGATCCGGCTGGCCACCGGCGCGAGCTTCGTGGTGATCACCGACACCGACGGCATCCGCCTCTCGCACACCGACCCGTCCCGGATCGGACTGCGGGTGTCCACCGACCCCCTGCCGGCGCTGCGCGGCGAGTCGGTCACCGCGATCCAGGACGGCACGCTGGGCCGCACCGCCCGCGGCAAGGTGCCGCTGCGGCTCGCGGACGGGAGGATCGTCGGCGAGGTCTCGGTCGGGATCAGCGACGGCTCGATCCGCCGCCGGCTGCTGTCGATGGCGAACGGCATCCTGCTGTGCGCGGGCGCCGGCCTGGCCGCCGGCCTGGCCGCGACGCTGCTGCTCGCCCGCCGGCTCAAGCGCCGCACCCACAACATCGCGGTCGCCGACATCGCCGCGCTGCTCGTCGAGCGGGAGGCGATGCTGCACGGCATCCGCGAGGGCATGGTGGCCCTCGACGGGGCGGGCCGGATCCGGCTGGCCAACGACGAGGCGCTGCGGCTGCTGGCACTGCCGGAGGACTGCGCCGGGCGGACGGTGGACGCGCTGCTGCCGCCGGGGCGGCTCGCGGACGTGCTGACCGGGCGGATCACCGGCACCGACCTGCCGGCGGTGCGCGACGACCGGGTGCTGGTGGTGAACCGGACGACCACCGCCGACGGCGGCGCCGTCACCACGCTCCGCGACCGCACCGAACTCGAATCGCTGGTGCGCGAACTGGACAACACGCGAAGCCTCACCGAGGCGCTGCGGGCACAGGACCACGAGCACGCCAACCGGATGCACACCCTGCTCGGCCTGCTGGAGCTCGGCCGGCACGAGCAGGCCGCGGCGTTCATCTCCGAGCAGTCCGGGTCGCACTCCGCGCTGACCGCGCGGATCTCCGAGCAGGTGCAGGACCCGCACGTCGGCGCGCTGCTGGCGGGCAAGGCGGCGGTCGCCGCCGAGCGGGGCGTGGAGCTCGCCGTCACCGCGGACAGCCATCTGCCGGACGCCGCCGTCGACGCGCGGGCGCTGGTGACGGTGGTCGGCAACCTGGTCGACAACGCCCTGGACGCGGTCGGCGCCGGCCCCGGCGCGGTGGACGTGCGGCTGCGGCCGGTCGGCGCGACCCTGCTGGTCGAGGTCGCGGACAGCGGCCCCGGCGTGCCCGAGGAGCTGCGGACGCTCGTCCTCGAAGAAGGCTGGACGAGCAAGGACGCCCCGGCGCACCGGCCGCGCGGCCTGGGCCTGGCGCTGGTGGGCCGGGTGGTGGAGCGGTCCGGCGGCCGGCTGGCGGTCGACACCGGGCCGCGCGGCGGCGCCCGGTTCACGGTGGAACTGCCCGAGGCCCTGCACCCGGTGGAGACGGCATGATCGACGTACTGGTGGTGGACGACGACTTCCGGGTCGCCGAGGTGCACGCGGCGTACGTCGCCAAGGTGCCCGGCTTCCGGGTCACCGGGCGGGCGCACAGCGCGGCCGAGGCCCTCGCCAGCCTGGAGCGCTCCCCCGTCGACCTGGTGCTGCTCGACCACCACCTGCCGGACGAGACCGGTCTCGCCCTGGTGCGGCGGCTGCGCGAGGGCGGCATCGGCTGCGACGTGATGATGGTGACCGCCGCCCGGGACGTGACCACCGTGCACGCCGCGATGCAGCACGGCGCCCTGCAGTACCTGGTGAAGCCGTTCACCTTCGCCGGGCTGCGGGAGAAGCTCACCGGGTACGCCGAGCTGCGCCATGCCCTGGCCGGCGCGGCCACCCGGGAGGCCGGCCAGGACGAGGTCGACAGGATGTTCGCGGCCCTGCGGAGCGCCGCCGCGCCGGCCGCGCTGCCGAAGGGCCACTCCGCCCCGACCACCGATCTGGTGCTCGGGGCGCTGCGCGGAGCCGGGCAGTCGCTGTCCGCCCAGGAGGTCGCGGACGCCACCGGCCTGTCCCGGTCGACGGCGCAGCGGTACCTGAAGCAGCTGGCCCGGGACGGGCGGCTGCGGTTGAGCCTGCGGTACGGCGACACGGGCCGGCCGGAGCACCAGTACGGGCTCGCCGCCGGGCGGTAGGGCGAGGGGCGGCGGGGCGCGGCCGCGCCGCCCGTGGTCTGTCCCGGGGCCGGCCGGCCGAGGCGTACGCGGTTTCCCACGCCGTTGGCAGGGCAGCCGCCTGACGTTCGGTCATTTGTCGGGCACTCACGGTGGCGATTCTGTCACGGACATGACATAGTCGCCACAAGAAACCCGACAAGGCTCTGATTCAAAGGAGAACAGTGCCATGATTTCACGTATCGCAGGCCTGGCTGCCGCTGTGGCAACGATCAGCACCCTGACCTCGGGAACCGCGGCTGCTGCGCCCCAGCCCGCGTGCCCCGCGTCGATCACCCGGCCGTGCGTCTGGCAGCAGCCGAGCACCGAGGGCGTGGTGGGCGCGGCCCGCCTCGACACCGCGGACCATACCCGGCCCACGCTGCTCCGCGTCGAGGTGCGGATCCAGCGCGCCTGGGGCCGCCCCTGGGAGACGGTGGCCAGCTCCACGCTGGTCGCCAGCACCGGGACGCTCTCGCTGACCACCCCGGCCGTCCGCACCGACTACCGCACCATCGTCTGTGCCACCGGAGGCCCCGCCGACGCGCCCGAGCTGCACAGCACCAACTGCACGCTCTGACGCACCGTCACCGGCGCCGCGGGCAGGCCTGGAGCATCCGTGGGGGAGCTCTAGACCGCCCCGGCGCCGGTGAGCGAGCGGACCTCCATCTCGGCGAAGCCGTCCGGGTCGGCCGGCTCGCGGTCGGTCACCGTGCCGGTCCAACCCGCCAGGAAACCCAGCGGGATCGACACCAGGCCCGGGTTCTCCAACGGGAAGAGGTGGAAGTCCACGCCCGGCAGGAGGGACGCGGGCGTGCCGGACACCACCGGCGAGAACACCACCAGCAGCACCGCGGGCACCAGCCCGCCGTACACCGCCCAGACCGCACCGCGGGTGGTGAAACGCCGCCAGAACAGGCTGTACAGCAGGGTCGGCAGGTTCGCGGAGGCGGCCACGGCGAAGGCCAGGCCGACCAGGAAGGCCACGTTCAGGCGCTGCGCGAACAGGCTCAGCACGATCGCCAGCGCGCCGATCGCCACCGCGGACAGCCGCGCCGCCAGCACCTCCTGGTGCTCCGTCACCTGCGGGCCGTCGCCGCGCCGCCACGCCCCGGCGTACAGGTCGTGCGCGAAGGCCGCCGACGAGGCCAGGGTGAGCCCGGCGACCACGGCGAGGATGGTGGCGAACGCGATGGCCGAGATCAGCGCGAACAGCAGCACCCCGCGGGTGCTGCCGGTACCACCGCCGAGCTCCGCCGCGAGCAACGGCACGGCCGTGTTCCCCGCCGGGTTGGCGCGCCGCACCTCCGCGGAGCCGACCAGGGCGGCCGCGCCGAGGCCGAGCACCACCGCCATCAGGTAGAAGCCGCCGACCAGGCCGATCGCCCAGATCGTGGAGCGCCGGGCGGCCCGCGCCGTCGGCACGGTGTAGAACCGGCAGACGATGTGCGGCAGCCCCGCGGTGCCGAGCACCAGGGCGAGGCCCAGACTGACGAAGTCGAGCCGGCTGGTGAGGCTCGCCCCGTAGCGCAGGCCGGGCTCCAGGTAGGCGGCGCCGGCGCCGCTGCGGTCGGCCGCCGTCCGCATCAGCTCGGCGACGTCGCCGTGGAAGCGGACGAGCACCAGGACGGTCAGCAGCACCGAACCCGCGACCAGCAGCACCGCCTTGACGATCTGGATCCAGGTCGTCGCCCGCATCCCGCCGATCGTCACGTAGACGATCATCAGGGCGCCGACGCCGACGATCGTCCAGGCCTTCGCCGGGCCGTCGCCGGTGCCGAGCAGCAGCGCCACCAGGCTGCCCGCGCCGACCATCTGCGCCACCAGGTACAGCAGCGAGACCACCAGCCCGGCGGTGCCCGCGGCGGCCCGGACGGGCCGGGCGCGCATCCGCACCGCCAGTACGTCGGCCAGCGTGTAGCGCCCGGCGTTGCGGACGAGCTCGGCGACCAGCATCAGCACCAGCAGCCAGGCCACCAGGAAGCCGATGCTGTACAGCACGCCGTCGTAGCCGTACAGCGCGATCAGCCCGGTGACGCCGAGGAAGGAGGCGGCGGACAGGTAGTCGCCGGAGAGGGCGAGGCCGTTCTGCAGCGGACTGAAACCGCGGCCGCCGGCGTAGAAGTCCTCGGCGGCCCGGCCGCGGCGGCCGGCCCACAGCGTGATGCCCAGGGTGACCAGGACGACGACGGCGAACAGTGCGACGGCCAGCCCGTGGCGGCCGGGCGACCAGGCGCCCGCGGCGAGGACGGTACGGGCGCTCACCGGAGCCGGTCCTGGGTGTCCCAGCGCAGCTCCAGGGCGGCCCGGTCACGCTTGGTGCGGGCGTTGCGGGCGTACCGCCAGGTCAGCAGGAAGGTCGAGGCGAACTGGCCGAGGGCGAGCACCCAGGCGACGCTCAGCGGGCCCACCAGCTGACGGCGCATCACCTCCGGTGCGGCGGCCTGGGCGACCAGGTAGAGCAGGTACCAGCCGAGGAACAGCGCCGTCGCCGGGAGGACGAAGCCCCGGTGGTCGCGGCGGATCCGGGCGAACGCCTCGCTGGACTGCACCGCCCGGTAGACCTCGGCGGCGTCCGCCGCAGCGGGGGCGGGGACCGCCGGCGCGGGTGCGTCCCCGGCGCCCGCAGCGGACGCGGACGGGGCGGCCTGCGCCGGTACCCCGGCCCGCCGGGCGGCGGGCCGGCCCGGCAGCCGGTCGGCCCACCAGTCGAAGCTCTGCTGCTGCGCCACGAACGCTCCTGGACGGGGACGCACGCGCGCGCGGCGTCCGGCACGGCGCCGGAACGGAAGCCTCCGGCCGCTGACCCGACCAGAATGGGACCGCCGTCCGCCGCTGCGCCAATCGACGCAGGAACGTTCACCCAAACTGATGAGCGGGGTCCGGCCTCACGAACTCCGGGAAATTCCATGCCGATAGGCGTACGCCACGGCCTGCGCGCGGTCCCGCACCGCGGTCTTCGCGAAGAGGTTGTTGATGTGCGTCTTCACCGTGGACGGGCTGACGAACAGCTCGGCCGCGATCTCCGCGTTGGAGAACCCCTCCGCGATCAGCGCCAGCACCTCGGCCTCCCGGGCGGTCAGGCCGTCCGGCAGCACGGGCGGCGCCGACGAGCGCTGCGGCTCCGGGGGCCGCTGCGGCTCTGTGGGCCTCGGGTCGCGGGGCTGCCCCGACAAGCTCTCCAGCAGCCGCCGTTGCACCTGCGGCGACAGCCCGGCCTCACCGGAGCGGACGTCCGCGATCGCCCGGGCGATCTCCTCCGCCCCGGCGTCCTTCGTCAGGTAGCCGCGGGCGCCGGCCCGCAGCGCCGGGAAGAGCGAGTCGTCGTCGGCGTACGTGGTGAGCACCACCACCTCCGTGCCGGGGTGCCCGGCCCGGATCCGCCGGGTCGCCTCGACGCCGTCGCAGCGCGGCATCCGCAGGTCCATCAGCACCACGTCCGGCGCGAGTTCGGCGACCAGGCGCACCGCCTCCTCGCCGTCCGCGGCCGCACCGACCACCTCGATCCCCGGCAGCAGGCCCAACAGCATCACGATGCCCTCGCGCACCACGGTCTGGTCGTCCGCGACGACCACCCTGGTGACCGGCCCCGCGCTCACGCCGGCACCCTCAGCAGCACCCGCCAACCTCCGTCCTCGGGACCTGCGGACAGCTCACCGCCGAGCAGTTCGGCGCGCTCCCGCATCCCCAGCAGACCGTACCCGGAACCACTGTCGGCCAGCCCCTCCGGGGAGCCGCCGCGCGCCGGGCGGGAGTTGCGCACCTCCAGCTCCACGGCGTCCGGCAGGTAGGCGAGCCGCACCGCGACCCGGCTGCCCGGCGCGTGCTTGCGGGCGTTGGTGACCGCCTCCTGCGCCACCCGGCGCACCGCCAGGCCGGACTCGGCGGGCAGCGGCCGCGGCGGGCCCTCGATCGCCAGCACAGCCCGCTCACGGTCCGTCAGCTCGACCAGGAAGTCGCCGACCGGGGTGAGTTCGCCGCGCAGCGCGGACAGCGCCTGCCGGGTCTCCGCCAGCCCCTCCTGGGCCATCCGTCGGGCCGCCACCACCCGCTCGCGGACCTGCTCGCGCTCCGCACCGCGGTCCAGCATCAACCGGGCCGCCTCCAGGTGGACGAGCTGCGCGGAGAGGCTGTGCGCCAGCACGTCGTGGATCTCCCGGGCGATCCGGGCCCGCTCGGCGAGCGCGGCGCTCTCCGCCTCGGCCGCGCGGGCCGCCCGCTCCTGTTCGAGCAGCCGCCGCTGGGTGCCGCGCGCCTCGGCGTCCAGCCGCAGCAGGTAGCCGAGCAGGCCGAGCCCGCCGGCCGTGGTCAGACCCGCGACCAGCGCCTCTCCGCTCATCAGCGCGTACGAGACGAGGGCCGCGCCGGTGACGGCCGCCCCGGCGGCCAGCGGCAGGCGGACCAGCGCGAGGACGGCGAGGCCGCCCCAGAGGATCCCGGCCAGGGTGTCCGCGCCGCCGTCCTTCGCCAGTGCGGCGATCACCAGCAGGCCCGCCGCGCAGGCCAGCGCGGGCCACAGCCGGCGGGCCCGGGAGGCGAGGTGGAAGCCGACCAGCAACGCGGCCGACTCCGCCATCCAGCCGCCCGCGACGACGGCCGCCCAACCGGTGAACCGGCCGGTGGAGAAGGTGCCCCACACCACCACGGCCAGCAGGACCAGCCGGCCGCCGGCGGTGATCACCTGCCGGGGCCGAGTGGCCGGTTCCCGGTGGGACGCGCTGCCGGCGGGCCAGCCGAGCCAGAACTCCAGGGTCACCCAAGGCTCCTCACGCACGGTCAGAGGACGGCGGGCCGGTCGAAGGTCTGCGCCACCCGCAGCTTCAGCACCGCACCGCGGACCAGCAGCAGCACGCCCAGCGACAGCAGCAGCACGGCGGTGCTCTGGTGCACGTGCAGTGCGCCGCCGAGGGCGTACCAGCCGATCCTCAGCACGATCATGCCCACCCAGGCGGCCACCGTGGCGCGGGTGCCCTTCGCCCAGACCGTGCCGTCGGCCTCCTGCCACAGCCGCACCGTCCACCCCCAGACGCAGCCCATGGCGAGCACCGTCAGCAGCGAACCGGCCAGCACGGCCACGGCCGCCACGCGGTGGTCGCGGTCGATCAGCGCCGGGTCGCGCAGCGCGACCACGGCCAGCACCAGCGGCACCAGCCAGAAGCGGCCCCCGGTCTCGATCAGGCGCGCCTTCATCTGGCGGGTGACCACCAGGGCGACCACCGCGAGGGCGACCAGCACGTTGGCGAGGGCGGCGAGGGACGACATGGCGGGCTCCCGGTGAGAGGTCGGCTGACCTCTCCGACGCTACGGACCGGGCGTCCCGCGCACCTCGGAGCGCGGGTCGAGATCCGCGACGACGTCGTGCCGGGGGTTCTCCACCCGCGGGTGGAGAACCCCCGGCACGACGGGGCGCGGACCCTGGACCGGGCCGGTGGCCGGCTCAGGCGTCGATGCGCGAGCGGTCCAGGGTCGCCGCGGAGTCCACGATGAACTCCTTGCGCGGGGCCACGTCGTTGCCCATCAGCAGGTCGAAGGTCTTCTCCGCCGCCTCCAGGTCGCCGAGGTTGATCCGGCGCAGGATGCGGTGGCGCGGGTCCATGGTGGTCTCCGCCAGCTGGTCCGCGTCCATCTCGCCGAGGCCCTTGTACCGCTGCACCGGGTCCTTCCAGCGCAGCCCCTTGGACTGGAACTCCAGCAGGGTGCGGCGCAGTTCGGCGTCCGAGTAGGTGTAGTGGTACTTGCCCTGGCCGCGCTTGGGGTTGGTGAGCTCGATCCGGTGCAGCGGCGGCACCGCGGCGAACACCCGGCCCTGCTCGACCATCGGCCGCATGTACCGCTGGAAGAGCGTCAGCAGCAGGCAGCGGATGTGCGAGCCGTCGACGTCGGCGTCGGCCATGAAGATGACCCGGCCGTAGCGGGCCTGGTCGATGTCGAAGGTGCGGCCGGAGCCCGCTCCTATGACCTGGATGATCGAGGCGCACTCGGCGTTCTTGAGCATGTCGGCCACCGAGGCCTTCTGCACGTTCAGGATCTTGCCGCGGATCGGCAGCAGCGCCTGGAACTCGGAGTTGCGCGCCAGCTTGGCGGTGCCGAGCGCCGAGTCGCCCTCGACGATGAACAGCTCGCTGCGGTCGACGTCGTCGCTGCGGCAGTCGGCGAGCTTCGCCGGCAGCGAGGAGGTCTCCAGCGCCGTCTTCCGGCGCTGCGCCTCCTTGTGCTGCCGGGCGGCGACCCGGGTGCGGGCGGCCGCGACGACCTTCTCCAGGACGGCCCGGGCCTGGAGCTTCTCGTCCTTCTTGGCGGAGGTGAGGAAGGCCTTCAGCTCCTTGGCGACCACGGCGGCGACGATCCGGTTGGCCGCCGAGGTGCCGAGCACCTCCTTGGTCTGGCCCTCGAACTGCGGCTCGGCGAGCCGGACGGTGACCACTGCGGTGAGGCCCTCCAGGGCGTCGTCCTTGGAGATGTCGTCCTCGGCGACGCGCAGCAGCTTGGCGCTGCGCAGCACCTCGTTGACGGTCTTGGCGAGGGAGCGCTCGAAGCCGGTGACGTGGGTGCCGCCCTTGGGGGTGGCGATGATGTTGACGAAGGAGCGCATCGTGCTGTCGTAGCCGGCGCCCCAGCGCAGCGCGATGTCCACGCCGAGGTGGCGGGTGACCTCGGTCGGGGTCATGTGGCCGAGCTCGTCCAGGACGGGCACGGTCTCCTTGAAGTTGCCCTCGCCGTGCAGCCGCAGCACGTCGCAGATCGGCTTGTCGGGGGCGAGGAACTCGCAGAACTCGGCGATGCCTCCGTCGAAGCGGAAGGTCGTCTCGTCGACGGCCTCGCTCTCCGTCCGCCGCTCGTCACGCACGACGATCGTCAGGCCGGGGACGAGGAAGGCCGTCTGCCGGGCGCGGGCGTGCAGGCTCTCCAGGGAGAGCCGGGCGTCCTTGAGGAAGATCTGCCGGTCGGCCCAGTAGCGGATCCGGGTGCCGGTGCGGCCGCGCGGGGCCCTCCCCTTCTTGGTGAGGCCGCTGGCCGCCTCGAAGGGGGCGTCCGGGGAGAGCTCGGTGAAGTGGCCGGGGGTGCCGCGTCGGAAGCTGATCGCGTGGGTGTGGCCGCTGCGGTCGACCTCCACGTCCAGGCGGGCGGAGAGCGCGTTGACGACCGAGGCGCCGACGCCGTGCAGACCGCCGGAGGCCGCGTAGGAGCCGCCGCCGAACTTGCCGCCGGCGTGCAGCTTGGTCATGACGACCTCGACGCCGGACAGGCCGGTCTTCGGCTCGACGTCGACCGGGATGCCGCGGCCGTTGTCGCGGACCTCGACCGAACCGTCCTCGTGCAGCAGCACCTCGATCCGGTCGCAGAAGCCGCCGAGGGCCTCGTCGACCGAGTTGTCGATGATCTCCCACAGGCAGTGCATCAGACCGCGACTGTCGGTGGACCCGATGTACATGCCCGGCCGCTTGCGGACGGCCTCCAGGCCCTCGAGGACGAGCAGGTGCCGAGCGGTGTAGTTGGAACCGTCGTCTTTGGCCAGCAGGGCGGACGGCACTGATTCGGCACTCATGCGGCGTTGCACTCCTCAATGAAGTTCTCTGACTCGTCTGCGTGGGCGCCCTCTTGCCCCCGGCCCGCTCTCACAGGGCGAGACGGCGGGGTGTGGCGCCCGTCGCAGCCTGTACGCGCTGCGCGAACACGACCTTGGCCGGGCACCGGCGCCCCGGGGCGCCATCTCCTCCTGCCACCACGGTTCCTGGCGGACCGTGGCACCGGGCGCAGGCGGCGGAGCTGCTGCGATGCAGGCTACCGGTGCTCGGGACGGGGCTTATGCTCCAACCCAGCAGAGGATTATGCTACGCGGACCTCGGACATCGCCTCGATCGGGCGTTCGAGGAGGGGTGGCCGCCACGGGAATCGGCACGCATGAACCGCCGGGCCCCGGGGCACGTCCTCATCAACAAGCAGAATCCTCAGAGAAGAAAAGCCACGAGCGGGAACGAAATCGACCTGGTTGGATGTTGACCCTGGTACGACAGCTCGTCGAGCTAGAGAAGAGGCGACGTGACTACTGTTCTGACCCCTGCGAGCCCGCTCACCGCGGCTGACCGCTGCGACCGTTGCGGCGCCCAGGCCTACCTGCGCGTCGTCCTCGCAAGCGGCGGAGAGCTGCTCTTCTGCGCCCACCACGGCCGGAAGTTCGAGCCCGAGCTCAAGAAGATCTCTGTGGAGATACAGGACGAGACGGGTCGTCTGGGCACGACGCCCTCGACGGCCTCCGACAACGAGCGCTGACCGCAGCGCTCCATCGGCGAGCCGGGTCCACCCGGGGCACGGGGCCGGGCGGCAGGTCGAAAGGCCTGCCGCCCGGCCCTTTTGCACACCCTCGTGCGTGCCTGCGCGCACACCCGGCGTCGCGTTCCGTGAGGGCGCGCCCACGCAGCGGAACCGCCTGCGCACGGACTGCCACCGGCCGCAGGCGGACTGACACCGCGTCGGACGGTGACCGTCAGAGTGCGGAGCGCACATCGTCCGCCACCGCGGCGAGCCGGGTGTAGACCCCCGGGTGCGTCGCCTCCGCGCAGCCCGTCCCCCAGGACACCAGCCCGACCAGCCGCCCGGCCACCACCAGCGGCCCGCCGCTGTCGCCCTGGCACGCGTCCCGCCCGCCCTGCTCGGCACCGGCGCACACCATGACCCGCGCGTCGTAGGGACTGTCCCCACCCGCGGGGTAGGCGCGCGAACACACCTCGTCGGAGACCACCGGCACCTCGACCGACCGCAGCGTCGGCGAGTAGCTGCCGTTCCCGCGGGTGTCGCCCCAGCCGTAGACCCGCGCCTCGGTGCCCGCGGCGTACGGCTCGGTCTCGCCCTGGGCGACCATGCCGATCACCGGCCGGCCTGCCTGCGGCTCGGCCAGGGTGAGCACCGCCACGTCCCGCAGGTTGCGGGTGAAGTCGTACCCGGGATCGATCCACACGTTGCGCACGGTGACCTCCCGGCCGTCCCGGTCGCGCAGGTCGTCACGGCCGATCACGGCCTGCAGCCCCGGCCGGTCCGCACGGTGGCCCGTCCGCTCGTCGTAGAAGCAGTGCGCGGCGGTGACCACCTTGGTGGCCGAGACCAGCACGCCGCCGCAGAACTGCCCGGAGCGGCTGCTGCCGAACTGCTGGCGGCTGGCGACGGCGACCATCCACGGGTGGTCGGAGGTGGAGGAGGCCGTACCGCCGACGATCCGGCGCTGCGCCGCGGCGGGGCCGGCCGCACCGAGCACCGCCAGCGATGCGGGGAGCGTGGCGAGCAGCGCCACCGCCACCGCCCGGCGGGTTCGGCGGCCGCCGGCACGGGCCGCGGCCGTCCGTCCGGGGTCGCTGCGGGGATCAAGGGGGCGGGGCCGGATGGCGGGGACGTCCAGGGAGGGCACCGGATCTCCAAGCTGGCTCGACGACGGACAACCGGCACAGCGTAGTCGAGCCGTTACCCAACGTGGCGTCACCTTGCGTGCGGCCACCCGTACGAGGGACACCGGCGGTGCGGCCGGGCGGTGCGGCTCGCCCGGCCGGGCGGTGCGGCTCCCCCGGCCGTAGGGAGAGTGGGCCCGGGCGTGCCGAAGGGCCCGGAGCGTGGTGCTCCGGGCCCTTCGGGCCTGTCTCGTCGCCGGGCCGCCGTGGCCCCGGGGATCAGTCCAGGTAGTCGCGCAGGACCTGCGAACGCGACGGGTGCCGCAGCTTCGACATGGTCTTCGACTCGATCTGGCGGATGCGCTCACGGGTGACGCCGTAGACCTTGCCGATCTCGTCCAGCGTCTTCGGCTGACCGTCCGTCAGGCCGAAGCGCATCGAGACGACGCCGGCCTCACGCTCGGACAGGGTGTCGAGCACGGAGTGCAGCTGCTCCTGGAGCAGGGTGAAGGAGACCGCGTCGGCCGGGACGACCGCCTCGGAGTCCTCGATCAGGTCACCGAACTCGCTGTCGCCGTCCTCGCCGAGCGGGGTGTGCAGCGAGATCGGCTCGCGGCCGTACTTCTGGACCTCGATGACCTTCTCGGGGGTCATGTCGAGTTCCTTGGCCAGCTCCTCCGGGGTGGGCTCGCGGCCCAGGTCCTGGAGCATCTGGCGCTGGACGCGGGCCAGCTTGTTGATGACCTCGACCATGTGCACCGGGATGCGGATGGTGCGGGCCTGGTCGGCCATGGCGCGGGTGATCGCCTGGCGGATCCACCACGTGGCGTAGGTCGAGAACTTGTAGCCCTTGGTGTAGTCGAACTTCTCGACCGCACGGATCAGACCGAGGTTGCCCTCCTGGATGAGGTCCAGGAAGAGCATGCCGCGGCCGGTGTAACGCTTGGCCAGCGAGACCACCAGGCGGAGGTTGGCCTCCAGCAGGTGGTTCTTGGCCCGGCGGCCGTCCTCGGCGATGATCTCCAGCTCGCGCTTGAGCTTCGGGGCGAGCTTGTCGGCCTGGCTCAGCTTGTCCTCGGCGAACAGGCCGGCCTCGATGCGCTTGGCGAGCTCGACCTCCTGCTCGGCGTTGAGCAGCGGGACCTTGCCGATCTGCTTGAGGTAGTCCTTGACCGGGTCGGCGGTGGCACCGGCGACGGCGACCTGCTGGGCCGGCGCGTCGTCCTCGTCGTCGTCGGAGAGGACGAAGCCCTCCGACTCCTCCTCGGGCTCGCCCTCGGCCTTGTCGCCGGGGAGCGCCACCTCTTCGAGCAGCTCCTCCTCGCCGATGGCCTCCTCCTCGCCGGCCTTGCCGGTCTTGGAGGCGGTGGTCTTCTTGGCGGCGGTCTTCTTGGCGGGCGCGGCGGTCTTCTTGGCCGCGGCCTTCTTCGCCGGGGCGGCGGCCTTCTTCGCGGCGGTCTTCGCCTCGACGGCCTCGACGGAACCGGACCCGATCACGGTGGTCTCCGCGGCGACCGCGGCCACCACGGCCGGGGCGGCCACGGGAGCGGCCGGCGTGGCGGCCGGTGCGATGCGCACCGGCGGCTTGGCCGGGGCGGCCGGGGTCCGAGTGGTGACCGTCTTGGTCGCGGTGCGCTTGGTGGTGCTCTTGGCCGCGACGCTCTTGCGCTTGGAGCCGGCCGGTTCGGCCGCACTGACCATGAGGTCCACTCCTTCCTCAATCAGCACCTGGTTGAGGCTGCGCATGACGTTCTTCCACTTGGTGACCGGGATCTGGTCCGCCTCGAACGCCTGACGCACGTCGTCACCGGCGATCTGCCCCTGGGCCTTGCCCCGCTCGATGAGCGCGAGCAGTGCTGCGGACTCGGCGATCTCGGGGGGGAGCGAACGGGATGTGCTGGCCGACACGAACAACCTCTCGGACGATGAGTGGACTCGAACCCGTACCCGACCGTACGAGAGGACGGGGGACGATCACGCACGATCACGTGCGGGGTCGACTCCGACCGGCTCGGACTTGAGGACGAGGACTGGGTTTGCGGGACGGCAGCAGCGCCGCAGACCAACACAGCATTCTGACATGGTGGTGGTATTCCGGAGCTGCTTCCGCTCCGTACACATCGCTGCCACCCCTCAAGTGTTACGCATCCCGTTCGTGGCGCGGGTCACACCACCGGCGGAACCGCCGCGGACCCCCTGCGGCCTCGGGCGGAACGGCCCTCGACACCGGGCGACACGGCCCTCCGGCCGCCCCGGGGGACGGGGCTCGGGCGGCGGAAGGGCCGTGCGGCATCGGTGCTGCGGGGCACTGCGGGGCGGTGCAGGTCGGTGCGGCCGTGCGGACACCGGGTGGTGCGGGTTGGTGCGGCCGTGCGGGCTTCGGGTGGCGCGGGCTTCGGGTGCGCGGGGTGCGGCCTCGGATCCTGGTCCGGACGCTCCGCTCAGTGCTCGCGCGGGGCCGGGACGGCGTGCTCGATGTCGGGATGGACGGTGAGCAGCGCCCGGACGGCCGTCTCCGCGGCGGTGCCGTCGCCCGTGCCGAGGGCGTCGACCAGGCGGACGTGCAGGCTGATCGCGGCGTCCGAGGGGCGCTCGCAGGTGGAGCCGGGGCCGCCCGACACCTGCAGGGCGCAGGAGACGATGCCGGAGAGGTGCTCCAGCATGCGGTTCCCGGCCATCTGCAGCACCAGGTTGTGGAGCTCGGCGTCGGCCCGGCCGTAGCCGAGGCCGTCGCCCTGGGTGGCGGCGTGGCCCATGATCTCGGTCAGCTCGACCAGCCGGTGCTGGACGTCCTCCCGGCCGTGGCCGGCGGCGAGGCGGGCGGCCAGCGGCTCGATCGCCCAGCGCAGCTCGAACAGCTCGCGGCGCTGCTCGTCGCGCTGCGGGCCGAAGGCGCGCCACTCGATGATGTCCGGGTCGAGGAGGTTCCAGTCGGCGACCGGGCGGACCCGGGTGCCGACGTTCGGCCGGGCGCTGACCAGGCCCTTGGCCTCCAGCACGCGCAGCGATTCGCGGACGACGGTGCGCGAGACCTCGAACCGCTGGCCGATCTCCTCCGGGACGAGGGGGCGGTCGGCGCCGAGGTCGCCGGAGACGATCATCTGGCCGAGCTGCTGGACCAGCTGGCCGTGCAGGCCGCGACCGCGGCTGCTGGTGGTCTTGCGGCCGACCCGGCCGAGCTCGGACTCGGCGCCCTCCCAGCGGGGTGCGGGCGGGACGGGCCGTTCGGCGTAGGGGAAGCGGTCGATCTCGGCGGCGGCGATGCTGTCGGCCGTACGGGCGGTGGTCATGGCGGGGTGCGCAAGGGTACTCACACGTCCTTTGTCGGCGATCGCCCCACCCGGCTTGAGGATTCTCGTGAAAAGCACACGAAAGGGTGATCGCCTGCGGCTGGATCATTGACTTCTTATCAGGCAGACCGTCCCCTTTCGATCACTCGGACGCCAGTTCCGGTCATGGCCCGGCGGCGGACGGGCGGCCGTCGCCGAGCCCCTTCCCGCGGCTCACGGCGTCCGTTCTCACAGCTCACGGCGCCGGAGCTGGAGCGCGACCGCCGCCGCCAGCCCCAGGGCGGGCGGCACCAGCAGCAGCGCGAGCAGCAACGGGAGCGGCAGGTGCAGGACCTCGGCCACCGCGCGGCCGTCGCGGACGCGCAACCTCTCCAGCCCGTCGTGCAACGGCAGCAGGGTCTTCAGCGTCGGCAGGGGCCGTAGCAGCCGCAGGCCGGGAAGGATCTGCAGCCCTTGGACGACGGCCGGGCCGCCGAACCCGTCCACCCCGCCCCCGGACCGGCGCAGCAGCAGGCCGGCGAACAGCTCCCCCGGTACGGCGACCGCTGCCACCAGCACCAACCCCGCGGCGGCCTGCCGCACCAGGGAGGTCGCGACCAGGCCGGCCCACCCCGCCAGCACCACCACCGCGGCGAACACCCCGAACGGTCGGCCGACCGCCGCCAGGGCGGTCTCCCAGCCCAGGGCGGTCCCCCACGCCGGGGAAGCCGTCCACGCCGGGGCGACGACGGTCTCCTGGTGTGCGGCCGGAGCGGGGGTCGCACCCGGGAGGAGTGCGCCGGCGTCCACGCCGGCGGGCAGGGCGAGCCACAGCACCGCGGTGTTCACCAGGACGGTGACGGCGGTGAGCAGGAGGCCGGCCCCCCCGATCGCCGTCAGCTTGGCGAGGATCAGCGCCACCCGGCGCGACAGTGCGACCCGGGAGGCCGGCAAGCCCGGGTGTCCGACCTCGTGGGCGTAGGAGAGCGCGCCGAGCAGGCAGACGCCGAGAGCGGCGACCGGCAGCGGCACCAGCGGGACGACGGCGGCGACCGGCAGCGGCACCAGCGGGACGACGGCGGCGACCGCCTGCAGCCCGGCCGCCGCCGACAGCGGGCCCGGAGCCTGCTGCCGGGCCGCCACTGCGGCCACCGCCGCGCCCACGGACAGCACGGCGGCCGCGATCAGCCAGGTCGAGCGCAGTCCGCGCAGCCGCCTGACCTCGTACGACAGGGCGTGGAACGGCAGGACGTGGAACGGCAGCGCGCTCACGGGGCCTCACTCCGGTGGTGGTCTCCGTCGGACAGCGGACGGGCGGACTCGTCCGGGGCCGGGTACGGGTGGGCTGTGGGGGCTGTGGGGGCTGTGGGGGTGGTCGCGGTGGGGAGTCCCGGCCCCGGCGGGACGGCGGGTCCTCGGCAGCGGGTGCGGATGCAGGGGCGGGTGCTGCACATGCGGGTGCTGCAGGTGCAGGTGCAGGTGCTGCGGTCGGTACCGGCGGTCGGCCCGTGCGGGAGAACCATGGGGTGGACGAGAGCGCGGACGGGGGCGTCGCGGACCCGGCCGGCGCGGGCACGGGTCTCAGACGGGGTCCGGTGGTGGGCGCGCCGACGGTCGGCAGCGCTCCGGGGCGGTGCCTGGCGGTGTCGTGGTCGTCCTGCGGGTCCGGTGACGGTGCGGACTGCGAGGGGGGTGAGGTCTGTGACGGGGGTGAGGTCTGTGACGGGGGCGAGGGCTGTGAGGGCTGTGAGGGCTGTGAGGAAGGCGCGGTCGGTGAGGACGGTGAGGACGGCACGGGCTCGGTGCGGTGCAGTCGGACGACCTCGCCGGATCGGCCGGATCCGGAGGACAGCGCGGGGTGGGGCAGCGGGCGGCCGATCGCGCGGTCGGCGAGCTCGTGGAGCAGGATGCCGTGGCGGTGCGCGAGTTCGCCGATCTCGGCGCGGGCCAGACCGCCGACCGCGATGCCCGATCTGCCGTCGGGCCGGACGCGTGCGCCCCGGGCGAGCAGCAGGTCGGCGAACCGGGCCGTCTGCGGCCCCCGCACCACCACCTCCGGGCAGAGCCGGGTGCCCCGGAACTCCGCGGCACTCTGGTCCGCCACCTGGCGCCCCCGGGCCAGGGTGATCACCCGGTCGGACACCGTACCGGCCTCCTGCGGGGAGCGGGTGGTCAGCAGCACCGTGCCACCCGCTGCGGCGAAGGACCTCAGGAAGGCGTGCAGCCACTCGGTGCTGCGCGGCGAGAGTCCGGCCGTCGGGTCGTCCAGCAGCAGGGCCTGCGGGTCGCCGAGCAGGGCGGTTGCCAGGGCGAGCCGACGGTTCATGCCGGGTGAGAAGGACCGCAGCCGGTGGGAGGCCACGCCCGCGAGCCTCGCCTGTTCCAACAAGTCGTCGGCACGGCGTGCGGGCACGCCGATCGCGGCGGCGAGCATCCGCAGGTGGTCCGCAGCCTTCCGGCCGGGGTGCCCGGGACAGAACGGCCCGGCGTCCGGCACCAGGCCGACCCGGGTCTCGGGGCGACGCAGCCGGCGGTAGGTGCGGCCGTCGAACAGGGCTGCGCCGCGGCCGCGTTCGAGCTCCACCATGAGCCGGATCGCGGTGGTCTTGCCCGCGCCC
The DNA here is from genome assembly GCF_039528095.1 of Kitasatospora arboriphila. Lineage (NCBI taxonomy): Bacteria > Bacillati > Actinomycetota > Actinomycetes > Kitasatosporales > Streptomycetaceae > Kitasatospora > Kitasatospora arboriphila. The sequence goes on along the minus strand of NZ_BAAALD010000014.1, from coordinate 80,399 downwards.
TCGTCGCCGAGCAGGGCGGTGACCGTGCCAGGACGGGTGTCGAAGGTCAGGTCGAGCAGCGCAGGCGGGGCGCCCCGCCGGTGGACCTTGGTCAGTCCGGTGATCTGGATCATCGCTGCCTGCTCCCGTGCCTCGGCCGACCGGGTGCGCCGGCCCTGGGGGCGCGGCGCTCCGCTGCCCGCGCCAGCACCCTAGGCCCCGGCGGGGAGGATTCCGGGCATTGCGCATGCCGACGGGGAGCGTGCCCGCCGAGCCCACTCGATCAGGTGACGTAACCGGTGTTCTGACCGATCGTCAGTGCGGTCGGAGCTGCTCGGGGAACGTGCTCCCGAGCGGGACTCCGGCCCTGCTCGGGAGCGGCGGTCAGGCCTCGGGGCGGAGCATCGGCGGGTTGAGGACGGTGGCCCCGCCCGCGGTGAACAGCTGTGCGGGACGCCCGCCCTGCCGGGTCGTCGTACCGCCGGACGGCAGAAGGAAGCCGGGGGTGCCGGTGACCTTGCGGTGGAAGTTCCGCGGGTCGAGCACCACGCCCCAGACGGCCTCGTAGACACGGCGCAGCTCCCCCACCGTGAACTCCGGGGGGCAGAAGGCGGTGGCCAGCGAGGAGTACTCGATCTTCGAGCGGGCGCGTTCGACGCCTGCCCCGAGGATCTGGCCGTGGTCGAAGGCCAGTGGGACGCCGTCCGCCGGGCCGTCGTCGAGCAGTTCGTGGACGGGGGCCCAGCGGGCGCTGCTGGCGTCGCCGCCGGGGCGGGGGGTGGGCAGATCCGGCGCGAGCACCAGATGGGCGACGCTGACCACGCGCATCCGCGGGTCGCGCTGGGGGTGACCGTAGGTGGCGAGCTGCTCCAGGTGCACCCCGGCCGCGGACTGGCCGGGGGCGGACGCGCGCAGGCCGGTCTCCTCCGCGAGTTCGCGGGAGGCCGCCTCGGCGAGGCCCTCGTCCGGGCGGACGAAGCCGCCGGGCAGTGCCCAGTACCCCTGGAACGGCGGCTCGCCCCGTCTGACCAGCAGCGCGCACAGTTCGTGGTCCCGGACCGTCAGTACCACCAGGTCGACGGTGACGGCGAACGGGGGGAAGGCCGACGGGTCATAGCGCGACATGGCGATGATGATAGTCGTCTCTCTGACGATAAACACAGAGCACCGGTGAGGGCCCCGCAACTCCGGTACGGAATCGGCCGGGCACGGCGGCCGACCACGCCGCGTCGGCGATGCACGCCCACCGCACCGGCCGCGCTGGCCCCGCAGATCCGTGGCTCCACGGCACCACCGCGTCGGGAGGCGGGGTGGTGCCGTGTTCCCGGTGCGGCGGCGTGGCGCGGTGTGGCGGTCCGGCACCGCGCGGTGCGGCGGTCCGGGGCTGAGCCGAGCCGGGCCAGACCGACCCGGCTCAGCCCGCGCCGAGCTGGAGTTGGGGCGAGGCCTCCTCGACGACGGCCACGCCGATCCGGCTGACCCGGGCGGAGAACGGCTCACCCGCCACCCGCAGGCCGGTGAGCTGCAGTTCGCCGAGCGGTGTGCTGGAGGCCGGGCGGACCACCACCCGCCCACCGGGGGCGTCCGGCCGGATGCCGGCCATCGACAGGACGAGGTGGACGCCTGCCGCCGCGGACAGTGCAGCCGGTCGGCAGGCCGCCGGGTGGGGCACCGGCGGACACCCCGTCACCCGCTGCTCCCCGGCGTACATCTCCGGCAGTCGTCCGTCGAAGTGCTCGGCCGCACCCAACAGGCCCTCCAGCAGCTGACCCGCCTCGCGTTCGAATCCCGCGTCGGCGAGGCCCGCCACCGCGAGCGCCGTCTCGTGCACCCGGACGGCACCACTGCGGTGGCCGAGCGGGTTGAACCTCGGCGACTTGGCGCTGAGGGTCCGCAGCCCCCAGCCGCAGTCCAGCTCCGGGGCGGCGAGGCGCTGGGCGAGGAGCCTCGTCTGCTCCCGGTCGAGCAGGCCCTCGTGCAGACCGCCCTCGCGGGAAAGGCCCACGTCGAGCAGGTGGACGAAGGAGGAGGCGACCGCGGGGACCGTCCGCCCGCCGCCGAGCAGCGCCGCCGCGGGACGGCCACCCGCCAGGTCGTCGATCCAGAACCGCTCCCGGAAGCGCTCCCGGAGGGCCGCGGCCCAGCTCAGCCACTCGGCCGCACCGGGCCGGGCGAAGGCCGCGAGCAGCTCGGCGCCGTGCAGGGCGGCCCGGTACGCCTGCGCCTGCACCTCGCACCGGGCCACCGCGGTGCGACTCGACCGCTCCTCCGGGGCACGGCTGAGGTCGACGACGAAGCCCTCGGGCCCGTCCGGTCCCTCGGCGACGGAGGCGCGCAGCGACGCCAGGGCCCGCTCCATCGCCGGCAGCAGCTCTATCACCTCGTGCCGCGGCAGGCCCCAACGCCACGCCTCGGCCAGCACGGTGACGAACAGCAGGGTGGCCTCGGTGGCGGTGCAGGTCGGCGGGAGCTCCGGACCGCCGTGCCGCATCGGGCCGGGGATCAGCCCCTCCCCCGGTCCCGCAGCAGCAGCCCCGGCCGGGGCTCCGGACGGCGTTGCGGTGCCGGGTCCGCCGTGGCGGCCCGCGTGCTGACGGCGCGCCAGCGCCCGCAGGCTCCCCGCCGCCAGCCGGGTACCGAAGGGCAGCGTCCAGCGCGCGGCCCACAGGGCGTCGGCGGCGGTCAGTCCGAACCGCCAGGGCGCGCCGGAGGCGGCGTAGAGGTCGGTCGGGCGGTCGGCGTCGGCGAGCAGCAGGGCGGCCAGCGCGTCGAGCGAGGCGGGGACCAGGCGCTGCGCCCGGGCGTCGTCGCACCGCACCTCGGGCTCGGACCAGGGCAGCGGGACACCTTGGCCGCGTCCGGTGGGCGGGCGTCCGCCGGGCGGGACGCTCTCCAGCTCAGCCTGCAGGTCGACCGACCAGCGGGCGCCGGGCTGCACCTCCAGGTCCCAGCGGAGTACGCCCGCGCCGGCCAGGACGGCGTGCGGGGTGGGGCGCGCCGAGACGGACGCGCTGCGGCCGTGCCCCGCCCAGCGCAGGCCGGCCGACTGGACCTGGCTCGGCAGGTCGGCGCTGCGCTGGCCGGCCGCGATGTCGCCGAGCAGGCCGAGGTCGGTACCGAAGGTGATCTCCAGCGGGAGGCGGGCGGGCCGGCCACCGGCGTTGCGGACGGTGACCGTCTCCGTCCCGTCGGCGTGGCGCAGCCGTTCGACGGTGAGCGCCGGGTCCGGATCGGGGTCGCCGGGGATGCGGACGCTGCCGACGAAGCGGGCCTCGGCGGCGGAGGTGAGCGCGCCCTGCAGCGGCATCGGTTCGATGCCGCCGAGGCGCAGCTCCATCCGGGCCAGGGTGCGGACACCGGACCGGTAGAAGCCCTGGAGTCCCTGGCCGCGGAGCTGGCCGTCGGTCCCGGACGCGGCCAGGGCGGGGGCGGCCGCACAGATCAGCAGGTCGTGGGCGGCGGCCGCCTGGGTACGGGGCGGCGCCGGCGGTCTCGGCTGGCCGGGAGCGGTGCCGGGCGACGCACCCGGGGGCGGCAGCGGCACGCCGTACGGCGGGGTCCCGGCCGCGTAGGGCGGGGTCGGGACACCGTACGGCGGGGTCTGCGCGGTCGGGGGGAGGGGGACGCCGTAGGGCGGCGTTCGGGGGGACGGGGGGCCGAGGGGCGGGCTCGTCGGCGGCCGGCCGGGGGGTCGGCCCGGGGCGGTCGGTGCGGCGGCGTGCCCGAACGGTGCCGGTGGGGTGGGCGGGGCGGCGGGGGCCGCGGGTGCAGGCGGTGCCGCAGGAGCGGGAGGCACGGGGGCACCCTGCGGTACGGGGGGCGCGAGGGACACCGGCGGTGCGGCCGGGCGGTGCGGCCGACCGGGTGCCACGCCCCCGGTGGGCGGTGCGGTCGGTGCGGGGGGAAGAGGCGGCGCCGACGGGGCGCTCGACGCCGAGGAGGGCGCCAAGGGCGCACCCGGCGCCGGGTTCGGCTCGGTGGCCGGCGGCGGTGCTGCCGGCTGTGGTGGCCTGGAAACGGTCACCGGGCTCTCCTCCCCTCGGTCGGCCGGCTGCTGCTGGGCCGGTCGACCGCGAGCGTGTTCGTTCGCGGTCTGTGCTGCTGCTCTGCCGGTGCGCGGCAGTCGATCGACGGGAGCGGGCCTGAGCCGCACCGACTCCGGCGCGGCCGGGTCCGGCCGGTGCTCCGCCCGGACGGACGCGCTGGGGTCCGCGCGCACCGGTGGTGCGGTGCGCTTCGACTCGGTGCAGGGCCTGCGGGCGGACGATGCCGCCCGCGCCCCGATGATGAACGTCCTGCACGTGCCACAGGTCACGCCGACCGGCGCGGCGGCGATGGCGCGCAGGCGAGGTGCGACCGCCCGGCCCACCGCGTCGCCCCCGTCGACGCTGCCCGGCCCGACCGCCGACTGCGGCGCGGCCACCTCGATGGCCCTCCCCCGTCGGCTCCCGTCCGCCGCCAGGATACGGTGCGATTCGGCGGCGCCCGTACCCGGAACATGGTTGACGCGCGTCGCATCGCGACTGCGACCAGCACGTACCGAGGAGCTGCATGTCCACCGTCGGCCGACTGCCCGGAATCGTCACCACGGACCATGTCTTCCGGGTGCCGCTCGACCACGAACGGCCGGAGGGCGAGCGGATCGAGGTGTACGCCCGGGAGGTCGTGGCGTCCGGGCGGGAGAACGACGACCTGCCCTGGCTGCTCTACCTGCAGGGCGGGCCGGGCGGAAAGGCCGGGCGGCCGCTGGGACGCGACGACTGGCTGAACCGCGCCCTCGACGACTACCGGGTGTTGCTCCTCGACCAGCGCGGCACCGGCCGGTCCACCCCGGCCAACCGGCAGACCCTCGCCCGCCGTGGCGGCCCGGCCGAGCAGGCCGACTACCTCGCCCGCTTCCGTGCCGACTCGATCGTCCGGGACGCCGAGCTGATCCGCCGCCTCCTGCTGGGTGAGGAGGGCAGGTGGAGCCTCCTCGGCCAGAGCTTCGGCGGCTTCTGCACCCTGACCTACCTGTCGCTGGCGCCGGAGGGCCTGCGCGAGGCGTTCGTCACGGGCGGCCTGGCCGGCCTGCGCTCCTCGGCGGACGACGTCTACCGCGCGGCGTACCCGCGGGTGGCGGCCAAGAACGCGGCGCTCTACGCCCGCTACCCGCAGGACGTGGCGGCCGTCCGCCGGATCGCGGCCCACCTCGCGCAGCAGCCTGCCCGGCTGCCGGACGGCGGGCTGCTGACCGTCCCGGCCTTCCAGGCACTGGGCCTGATGCTCGGCGCCGGGTCGGGCTCGGGCGCGCTGCACTACCTGCTGGAGGAGGCCTGGGTGGAGGGCGTGGACGGGCCGGAACTCTCCGACACCTTCCTCACCGGGGTGCAGGCGCAGCTCTCGTTCGCGCAGAACCCGCTGTACGCCGTGCTGCACGAGTCGATCTACGGCCAGCGCTCGGTGGACCCGGCGGGCACCGGGTGGGCGGCCGAGCGCGTCCGCAAGGAGTTCCCCGCCTTCGACGCCGACGCCGCCCTCGGCGGCGACGCCCCGGTGCTGTTCACCGGCGAGATGATCTACCCCTGGATGTTCGAGACCGACCCGGCGCTGCAGCCCCTGCGCGAGACGGCCCAGGTGCTCGCGGAGCGCCGCGACTGGCCCGACCTGTACTCCCCCGAGCGGCTCGCTGCCAACACGGTGCCGGTGTACGCGGCCGTGTACTTCGACGACATGTACGTCGACACCGCGGACTCGCTGGAGACCGCACGGGCCGTGGGCAACCTGCGCTTCTGGCTGACCAACGAGTGGGAGCACGACGCCCTGCGGGTGAGCGGCCGGGTGGTGCTCGACCGCCTGGTGCGGATGGCGCGCGGAGAGGCGTAGCAGCAGGGCCCGGGCGCCGGGTCGGCGGTGCATCTCAGCCGCCGCCCGGGCGTCGGGCGGGCCACTGACCGGTCGGGCGCTCGTGCCCCTGCGGGGCCGTCGGCCGCGGCCTGCCCCCGGCCGGCCCGACGGGTCGGTGCAGCGGGGTGCGGCACGGGGTGTGCGGCGAGCTGCCGGGCGGCCTGGCCGCCGCGGGGCGGGGCGCGGCGTCGCTGCCGTGTCCGGACGGTCGGCGGCCCCGCGCGGTGGTGCGGCCTGCTGCAGGTGTGGGCGTGGGGCCAGGTGTGGGCGTGGATCCCTCGGCGGGCGGCGCCGCGGGCTCCGAACCGCTGTCGCAGGCCGCCCCGGCGGGTGCGGCGTCCGTGCCCGGGCCGCCGTGGTCCGACGATCGGTGCTCCCCGGAAGCCCCCGGTCGGGCGGATGCGGTGGCCGCTGCGCCCGGTGCCGACCGGTGGGCCGGGGCCGGCCCGGGCACGGCCGGGCGTTGGGCACCGGCCGGGGGCGCGTCGGACCCGGCATCCGCCGGTTCGGTCGCGGGACGGACCGCAGGAGCTCCCCGGGCCGCCCGGGCTTCCTGGGCCGTGCGGCTGGCGCGCTGCTCCCGGACGCTCGCCAGGAGCCGCTCCGGTGCCAGGCCGCTGTTGATCGACTCGTACAGCAGCAGGGCGAGGGTGTAGCGCGGATCCACCTCCAACGCCCGGGAGAGCATGATCCGGGCGGTGGCGGTGTCGCCGGCGATCCAGGCCGTCCAGGCGAGCAGGGTGAGCGGCGGCGCCGCGAGGTGCTCGAACGGGCTGACGCAGCGCTGGACGAGGAACCGCCACACGCGCTGGGCGACGGCCAGCTCGTCCGGCTCGGCGAACTCGGCGCCGCGGTCCCGGCCGAGCTTGTCCTGCAGGCCGAGCAGCAGGCGGGCGGTGCGCTCGGCGTCGATCTCCCGCGCGCCGGCCCGGAACTCGGCCATCACCTCGGTGATCATCTCGCCCGTCCGGTCGACCGTGGACGTCCGCCCGGCGGCGAGCTCCTGGAGGAAGCCGGGGCCGGCCCGCTCGATCTCCTGCCGCTGGACGTCCGCGAGCGGCGGCCCGACGGGCGCCAGCCCGGCGACCATCGCCCGCCGGCTGCCGCGCGGGGCCAGGCCGGCGAAGGCCGCGGCGGCCGCGACGGGGCTGGGCCGATGGGAGGGCCGGATCGGTGTGCCGGCCGGGTCGCAGCATCCGGTGCGGGTGCACAGGAACGACCACCAGCGGCCGCCGGAGACGAACAGGGACTCCTTCACGGCGACCCCGGCCGCCCGGAAGGCACCGGCCAGGCCGTCCGCGAGCGGACGCAGCGCCTCGGCCGACCGCGGCCCGTCACCGGGCGGTGCGCCGCTCTGCGCGGACGCCGGGTCGGCGGGATCCCGGACGAGGTAGAGCAGCACCTGGTCGGGGCGGCGGTCGCGCTTCTCGGAGAGGTCCAGCAGCAGCGCGGCGGTGTCGCGGGCCACCGGCGCCCACTGCTCGGGCGCGTCCGGGAGGTCCACCCGGACCACGGCGCCCTGGTGGAGCGAGGGCCCCTGCAGGCCGACGGCGACGATGCTGTCGTCGGGGAAGAAGCCGAGCAGGTAGGGCAGCATCTCGGCCATGTCGGCCGGGCCTCGCATCGGCGTGGGCAGCAGGGTGGCGGGCAGCCCCTGAACGGGGGCGGCGGGCGGGGTGCGGTGTTCGTCGTGGTTCATGGCCCGAAGCATGCGGCTTTTTCCGGCCGCGTGTTCAGCCTGTGGATAACTCCGGATTGCGGATTGTTCCGCGGTTGTTCCGTGCGCCTTCCGGGCCGATCATTCCGCGGGAATTCCAACGCCCGGACCGTACCGGCCTTTCCCGTCAACCGATCTGATGACAGGTCATCCACAGGCCGGGCACTGCATTGGCCCATTGTCGGTCGCACGCGGTATGCATGGGGCCATGGACGAGCGCAGCACCCGCCCCGAATCCGAGCCCGTGGACGCACCGGCCACACCGGACCGCACCGGCAGCCGGTCGGCGGCCGGGCACGCCCCCGGCGACGGGCACGCGACCGGTCCGGCCGACCCCGCCGGGCAGGACCGCGCTGCCGTCCGCGAGCGCGCCGAGGCCGTGCTGCGCGAGCTGGCCGGGCCGTCCGCGGTCCTCCGGGAGGACCAGTGGCGGGCCATCGAGGCGCTGGTCGTGGACCACCGCCGGGCGCTGGTGGTGCAGCGCACCGGCTGGGGCAAGTCGGCCGTGTACTTCATCGCCACCGCGCTGCTCCGCTCCGCCGGCGCCGGCCCCACGGTGATCGTCTCGCCGCTGCTGGCCCTCATGCGCAACCAGGTGGACTCGGCCTCCCGGGCCGGCATCCACGCCCGGACGATCAACTCCGCCAACCCGCAGGAGTGGGACGAGATCCAGGCCGAGGTGGCCGCCGGGGCGGTGGACATCCTGCTGGTCAGCCCGGAGCGGCTGAACAACCCGGACTTCCGCGACCAGGTCCTCCCCAAGCTCGCCGCCTCCACCGGCCTGCTCGTGGTCGACGAGGCGCACTGCATCTCCGACTGGGGCCACGACTTCCGGCCGGACTACCGGCGGCTGCGCACCATGCTGGCCGACCTCGCCCCCGGCGTCCCGGTCCTCGCCACCACGGCGACGGCCAACGCGCGGGTCACCGCCGACGTGGCCGACCAGCTCGGCACGGGGGCACCCGACGGCTCGGGCGGGCCGCCGGCCGACCGCACGGCGCTGGTGCTCCGCGGCCCGCTGGACCGGGAGAGCCTCAGTCTCGGGGTCCTCTCTCTGCCCGACCCGGCGCACCGCCTGGCCTGGCTGGCCGACCACCTGGCCGAGCTGCCCGGCTCCGGCATCGTCTACACCCTCACCGTGGCGGCGGCGGACGAGGTGACCGCCTTCCTGCGCTCCCGCGGGTACCCGGTGGCCTCCTACTCCGGGCGGACGGAGGACGCCGAGCGCCGCAGCGCGGAGGCGGACCTGCTGGCCAACCGGGTCAAGGCGCTGGTCGCGACCTCGGCCCTGGGCATGGGCTTCGACAAGCCCGACCTGGGCTTCGTGGTCCACCTCGGCTCGCCGGGTTCGCCGATCGCCTACTACCAGCAGGTCGGACGCGCCGGCCGCGGTGTCGACCGGGCCGAGGTGCTGCTGCTGCCGGGCCGGGAGGACGAGGCGATCTGGCGCTACTTCGCCTCGCTGGGCTTCCCCCCGGAGGAGCAGGTCCGGCGGACGATCGACGCGCTCGCCGAGGCGGGCCGCCCGCTGTCCACCGGCGCCCTGGAGGCCCGGGTGGACCTTCGGCGGAACCGGCTGGAGACCATGCTCAAGGTGCTCGACGTCGACGGCGCGGTCCGCAAGGTCCGCGGCGGCTGGGAGTCCACCGGCCGCCCCTGGGCGTACGACGCGCCGCGCTACGCCAAGGTCGCGGCCGCGCGGGAGGCCGAGCAGCAGGCGATGCGCGAGTACGCGGCGTCGGCCGGCTGCCGCATGGAGTTCCTGCGCAGGCAGCTCGACGACCCGGAGGCCGTGCCCTGCGGGCGCTGCGACAACTGTGCGGGCCCGGCACACGGCCCCGAGGTGTCGGCGGAGGCGCTCGCCGCGGCCCGGGCGGCACTCGGCCGGCCCGGTGCGGAGTTCGAGCCGCGCCGGCTGTGGCCGACCGGGATGGACGCGCTCGGCGTGCCGCTCAAGGGCCGCATCCCCGCCGGAGAACAGGCGGAGACCGGCCGGGCGCTCGGCCGGCTGTCCGACATCGGCTGGGGCACCCGGCTGCGCACGCTGCTCGCCGAGTCGGCGCCGGACGGCCCCGTCCCGGCCGAGGTGGTCGACGCCCTGGTGAGCGTCCTGGCCGACTGGGCGCGCGGTCCCGGCGGCTGGGCCGGACCGGAGGGCCCGGACGGCACGCGCCTCGCCCGACCGGTCGGCGTGGTCACCATGGCCTCGGCGACCCGGCCCCAGCTGGTGGAGAGCCTCGGCGCACGGATCGCGGCGGTCGGCCGCCTGCCGCTGCTCGGCCGGATCGAGTACGCGGCCGGCCGGCCGCCGCACGGCCCGCGGAGCAACAGCGCACAGCGGCTGCACTCGCTGGCGGGGACGCTGGTCGTCACGGAGGAGCTGGGGGCGACGCTCGCCGCGGCGGGCGGCCCGGTGCTGCTGGTCGACGACCTGGTGGACTCGGGCTGGACGGTGACCGTGGCCGCCCGGCTGCTCCGTCGCGCCGGGGCGACGGGGGTCCTTCCCTTGGTCCTGGCCCTCCAGGCCTGAGCCCGGGCGAACCGGACCCCCTGCGGGGAGGACGCGCTGTTCACCGGAAGGACACCTCGGGGCAAACCGGACTTCGACCACCCGTCGTCCGCCCGTCGGACGGCCGTCAGGCGAATGGACGCATGACCGTGACGGAATATATCCGGCAGAACACTGAATTTCGGGCGGCGCTCGGCATTTCATCATTGCCGCTTCGACCGATCTGACGGGAGAATTGAGGCCGTACCCCACACCTGGTCGGAAGACCCGGTATTCGGCGTACCCACGTCACCGCCGTGCCAGCGGGCCGGAAGGAGGATCGTGATCAACCGCAGAGACCACGGTCAGGACCCTTCCACCGCCAGACGGAGCATCGACCCGAAGGCCTGGTCCGAGGCCGACGTGCCGTTGCTGCGCGCCCCGCGCGACTTCGTCCGCGAGCTGCACCAGCGGCACCTGCCGCAACCGGGCACCACGGTCGTCGCCGTGCTGGACGCCAGGCACCAGCTGATCGCCTCGGCCTCCTTCAGCACCCGCCAGCACCTCACCGACGGGTGGCAGCACCGCAACGCGATCCTGGCCAACCTCCGGCAGGTCGTCCCGCACGACCTCCGGCTCGCCGCTCCCGTCCGCACGGCCGTGCTGCTGCGCTGCCGCGAGGGCTCGCCCGAGTGGACGGCCCAGGACGGCGCGTGGATGTGGGCCCTCCAGGACGCCGCCGCGCTGCACGGGCTGCGCTGCGGCTCCTACATCGCGCTGGCACCCGCCGGCTGGCACGTGATCGGCGACGGGCGGCGCGGCCGCAACCCGCACTCCGGGTCGTGGTCCGACGGGCCGTTGCACACCGTCACCGAGCTGCCGCCGCGCCACGCGCGGGAGCCGGTCCGGCGGACCGCACGGAACCCCCATGTCGCAGCGGTGACGGCGCTGGACGCGTTGCGCCCCGCGGCCTCGCACTGACCGTTCGCGCGGCCGCCCGCCGATGAGGCGGGCGGCACCGCGACGACGGACGGTGCCGGACCCTCCGGGCACCGCCGCGGGCGAAGCCCCAGCAACGGCCGGCACCGGTCACCGGGCCGGAACGCCCCGGACCGGAACGCCCCGACCCGGGCCGACACGCGCCCGGACGAGCGGGCTCAGGCCGGCACGGGCCGGTCCGCCCCCGGGAAGAGCGACGCGACGGCGTCCGTGCCGCCGCAGATCACCAGCAGCGAGCCCGCGCGCTCCGCGGCACGCACCGCGGCACCCGCGATGCGGTTGACCCCGGAGCCGTTGACCACCAGGACCACCACGTCGCGGCGCAGCGGCCGGGTCGTGGCGGCGTCGGCGTAGAACACGTCACCGGCCTCGGCGAGCTGCGCCCAGTAGCGCTCCTCGCCGAAGGACAGCTCGTGCTGCTGCCACGGGTGCGGTTCGCCGACCGTGAGCACGAGGACGTCGCCGGGGAGGCGACCGGACTCGAGCAGCTGGTCCACCGTCTCGTCGGCGCGCTCCAGCGCCTCCTGCGGATCGGCGGGGACCAGCCGGACGGCCGGGGACGAGGGGTCGGGACCCGGACCGGGCTTCGGCCCGGGGCGCGGGCCCGGAGTGGCGCCCGCAGCTCTCGGCGGAGCGGGACGGGGCGGCGCCGGGCGGGGCGGCGCGGGCCGCTGGCCCGGCACGACGCCGGACGCAGCAGGGTTGACGGAAGGCGTACGGGGGCTGGATGCGTCCGACTTGTGGGGGAAGGGAACGCCGGGGCCCGGGATACTCTCGTGAATCTCCGGCTCCTCGGGGAAGACAGGCATACCCGGATATCTATCAAATGCCGGTCGGATGCGCACGGGCGCCCCACCTGTTGGGCACCCGGCGGGGCTCGCGGAGGGCCGCCCCGGGGTCCGACGGAGCGTCAGAAGCCGAGCGACAACTGCTCGTCCGCGGGCTCCGCGATCCGGCCGCGCTTGAGGTGGCGCCACTGCGGGAGCCCGTCGAGATAGGCCCAGGACAGGCGGTGTTCCGAGGTCGGACCGAATTCCTCCAGGGCGGCGCGGTGCACCGGCGAGGGGTATCCGGCGTTGTCCTCGAAGCCGTAGGCGGGGTGGTCCGCGGCGAGCTCCGCCATCATCCCGTCCCGGCGGACCTTGGCCAGGACGGAGGCCGCGGAGACGCAGACGCAGGACTGGTCGCCCTTGATCACCGTGCGGACCCGCCACGGCCCGCCGAGGTAGTCGTGCTTGCCGTCGAGGATCACGGCGTCCGGTCGGACCGGGAGCGCCGCCAGGGCGCGTTCGGCGGCCAGCCGCAGCGCCGCGGTCATGCCGAGTTCGTCGCACTCCTGCGGGGAGGCGTGGCCGAGGGCGTACGCGGTGACCCAGTCGGCGAGCACCGGGGCGAGCGCCTCGCGGCGCTTCACGGTGAGGAGCTTGGAGTCGGTGAGGCCCTCCGGCGGGCGGCGCAGTCCGGTGACGGCGGCGCCGACGGTGACCGGGCCGGCCCAGGCGCCGCGTCCGACCTCGTCGAGCCCGGCGACCACGGCGGCTCCGGCCCGGCGCAGCGAGCGCTCGACCGAGTGGGTCGGGGGGTCGTAGGGCATGGCTGGTCCATTCGTGTCGCTCCGGCAGCACCAGCCTACGTCCCCGCCGGGACCGCCCCGGACGGCCTGCACCCGCCCCGACCCGTCCGACCCGCGGCCCCGAACGACCCACCGACCCCGAACGACCCGCGACCGACCGAGCCGCGCGGACCGGCCGACCCGGCGACGACCCGCCCGCGGCCCGGCCCGCCCCGGGGCCGGTCCTCGAAGGCGTGCGGGTGCCTGGGCGCCCGATGGCGACGCGTGGAGGCACCTCCCGGCAAGGAGGCCGGAGGAGAACTGCGCGGTCCGGGAGCGGTGTTCCCGGCGGATCCGGATCGCCCCGGTCCGACCGGTGCGCCGCATCCAGACGGCGCGGTTCCCCGCGCCCCTGGAGTGACCGCCCGAACGCCCCTGGAGCCGCTCCCTAGTAGGCGCTCACCAGGGGCATGAGCACCTGGTCCACCAGTTCGGTGCAGAAGGCCTCGTCGACCACGCCCTCGCAGACCTTGGCCCGGTAGAGCAGCATCGCCGGGGCGACGTCGGCGACGATCGGCGTGGCCGCGCCGGGCCGGACGTCGCCGCGCCGCTCGCCGCGGCCGAGGATGCCGAGGATCGCCGCGTTGGCCGGCCGCATCACCCGGCCGTCGAGGAAGTCCTTGAAGGCGACGGCCTGTTCGTGGTCGAGCTCGGCCATCAGCACGCGGATGGCGGTGCCGGCCGGCGAGCACATGATCGCGCCGAAGCCCGCCATGAGCTGCATCAACTCGGCACGGACCGACCCGAGGTCGGGGATGTCCACGGGGGGTGGCAGAGTGGCCCCCAGGGCGTGCACGACCAGATCCGCCTTCGACGCCCAGCGGCGGTACAGCGCGGCCTTGCCGGTCTGCGCCGCCCCGGCGACGCCCTCCATGGTCAACCGGGCGAAGCCGCCGGAGACCAGGAGTTCGAGGGTCGCCTCGAAGATCGCGGCCTCCAGGGCGCGCCCCCGCCGTCGGGCCGCGGCAGGCGCCGCCGGCTCGACGGGCGGCACCGCGGGACCGACGCCCGGCATCCCCGGCCCGACGGGCGGCAGCACGCCCGCCGGCTCGGCCGACGCCTCGGCGCCGGCCTGCAGTGGTACGGCCCGCGTCACGCCGGCGGGGGCGGACGGCGCACATCCGGCCGCCACCGCCCCCGACGGCCCGACCGACGCCTGACGCCGCACCAACTGATCCATCGTCACCACCCTAGAGAACGCTTGCGTTCACAATCTCTTTCCGGATATCGTCCACATGATAGTGAACGGCTCCGTTCCTTCACAGTGTCCGCGCACCGCCACCGGCCGTGCGCAGTCGCACAACCGCGCACGTCACGGGCGCATTCTCCGGCACCACCCCACGGTGCAGGACCAACAGGGGGCAATCAGTGGCAATCTCCGACACGGTCGGCGCACCCGCACCACCGAAGGCGGGACGCACCCAGCGCAAGGGCATCACCCTCACCGTCATCGCCGCGACCCAGCTCATGGTCGTGCTGGACGCGACGATCGTGAACATCGCGCTGCCGCACATCAAGAACGACCTCGGCTTCTCCGACACCACCCTCTCCTGGGTGATCAACGCCTACACCCTCACCTTCGGCGGCCTGCTCCTGCTCGGCGGCCGTCTCGGCGACATCCTCGGCCGGCGGCGGGTGTTCATCGTCGGCACCCTGCTCTTCGGCTTCGCCTCGCTGCTCGGCGGCTTCGCGCAGGACTCGACCATGCTGCTCGCCGCACGCGCCCTGCAGGGCCTCGGCGGCGCCGTCTGCTCACCGACCGCGTTCGCCCTGATCGCCAGCAACTTCGAGGAGGGCCCCGAACGCAACCGAGCCTTCGGCGTCTTCTCCGCGGTCGCCGGCTCCGGTGCCGCGATCGGCCTGCTGGCCGGCGGTCTGCTCACCGAGTACCTCGACTGGCGCTGGGTGTTCTTCGTGAACGTGCCGATCGCCGTGCTGATCGCGCTCGCCGCGCCGCGGTTCATCAACGAGTCGGAGCGGACGGAGGGCCGCTTCGACCTGCCCGGCGCGCTCACCTCGACCCTCGGCCTGGTGGCCCTGGTCTACGGCTTCATCCGCGCCGCGTCGGACGGCTGGAGCGACGCCCTGACGCTGGCCTCGTTCGCCGGGGGCGTGGTCCTGGTGGTCGCGTTCGTCGTCATCGAGCGGCGGACGGCGCAGCCGATCACCCCGCTGCACCTGTTCCAGGACCGCAACCGCACCGGCGGCCTGATCATGATGCTCTGCCTCGCCGCGGCGATGTTCGGCATCTTCTTCTACATCACGATCTTCGTGCAGACGGTCATCCACTACAGCCCGCTCAAGGCGGGTGTGGCCTTCCTGCCGATCAGTGCCGCGATCATCGTGGCGGCGCAGATCGCCTCGGCGCTCCAGGCGAAGCTCGGCCCGAAGGTGTTCATGGCCGGCGGTGCCGCCCTGGTCACGGTCGGCCTGAGCTGGCTGACCCAGCTCAAGGCGGACAGCGGCTACGTGGACGGGATCCTCGGCCCCACGGTGATCTTCGGCTTCGGCATGGGCCTGATCTTCGTCCCGGTGATGCTGATCGCGGTGTCCGGTGTGCCGAACAACGAGACCGGGGCGGCCTCCGGCCTGCTCAACTCGGTGCAGCAGATCGGCGGCGCCCTCGGCCTGTCGATCCTCACCACCGTGTTCAGCCACGCGGCCAAGTCCAAGGCCACCGAGCTGGTGCCGGGCTTCCTGCAGTCCGCCACTCCCGAGCAGGCGCAGCACTTCCAGAAGGCGCACGAGTTCCCGGTGGGCAGTGCCGCGTACAGCGAGACGCTGGCGCACGGCATCGGCCAGGCGTTCATCGTGGGCGCCTCACTGGCCGTGGTCGCCCTGCTGGTGGCGCTGTCCGTGGTGAAGGCGAAGGCGAGCGACCTGCCCTCGGAGGGGGCGGCCGGCGTGGCGCTCTGACGCACCGCGTGGTGGCGGGCCCCGGCAGGCCCGCCACCACACACCGGTCCTCACGACTCGACCGCGACCCCCCGGAGCCGGACCGGCCCCGAGTACGGGCGACACCGGCACGCATGAGCAGGCGTCAGCAGACGCACGCAGGCATCAGTGGGTGTCAGTAGTCGTAGTCACCGCCGTAGTACGGGTCGCCCAGGCGGACACCGGCCCGGCTGCAGGCGTCGCGTCCGATGAGCGGCACCGAACGGTCCTTCAGGATCTCGCGGGCCCTGGCCTCGGCCAGGCTGGTGGCGTACCAGGGCAGCCGGTCGTCGTCGAGGTCCCTCGCGATCTTCTGCAGGGCGCAGGCGCGCTGGTCCTCCGGGAGCCGGTCCAGGGCGGGCACGGCGTCCGCGGAGAGGTCGCGGAGGTAGCCGACGTCGATCCGGCCGGTCTGCTCGAAGCGGTGGACGTTCTGCTCGGCGATCATCGCGTCCGGGCTGATCAGGCCGAAGACCGCGGTGGCGGCGGCGGCGCTCAGCACGACCGCCCGCGGCAGCCACTTGGCGGAGGCGAGGATCCCGCCGACGAGCACCAGCAGCAGCACCACGCCCAGCCAGATCTCGACCGTGGCCACCGAGATCCGCAGCCGGGTCAGGCCGAAGTTGTCCACGTACCGCTGCATCCGGTACAGCGCCGAGGCGACCACGACCAGCGTCTGGCCGCAGAGCAGCGCGAGCAGCGTCTTGGCCATCACCCGGTCCCGCGGGGTGGAGCGCGGCGCCCAGCGGCCCGCCAGGGCCAGCAGGGCCAGCACCAGCAGGGTGACGATCAGCAGCTGCCAGAAGCCCTGCCGGGCGTAATCGGCCGGGATCATCCCGGGCTTGCTCATGACCGACTCGTAGCCGCCGACGAACACCACGGCCTGGACGGCGACGAAGACGCCGAAGAGCAGGTTGAGGGCCACCAGCGGCACCGCCCACTCCAGCCGGCCGCGTTCGCGGCCCGGCTTCACCGGGAAGCGGTCGAAGCGGCGCGGCCCGGCCGCCGTGTGCGCGGCCGCCAGGGCGACGAGCAGACCGACCACGAAGAGCAGGACCTGCATCGGCAGGTTCTCGGTGTCGATGCTCGGCACGAGGTCGCCGAGGAGTTCGGCGACCGCGGCGTCGGCACTGGCGAACAGTGCGCCGAAGACCACCAGCAGCGCCAGCGAGACGGCCGCCGCCTTGACCACGGCCACCACCCGGGCGCGGGCCGGGTACTGGCGGTTGCGCAGCGAGAGCAGACCCCAGGCGAGGCCGGGAATCAGGTGCGGCCACATGCCGAACGCGCCCAGCAGCACGCCGGGCCAGCGCTTGCCGCCGTGCAGGGCGAGCGATCCGGCGCCCGCGGCGGCGAGCAGCGCCAGGACGACCGGCCAGGAGGCCTCCACCAGGGCCGGGACGAGCAGCAGCACCAGGGCGGTGACCGTCCACACCACCGTCCACGGCCGGACCTTGCGGCCGGCGGCCGAGGCAGCGAGCCCCGCGGCGACCGTACCGACCAGCGCCCAGAGCAGCACGTTGACGCCGAGGCCGTCGGTCAGCAGGACCGCGGCGAGCAGACCGGAGGCGAGGCCGGCCCCCAGTACCCCGAACCCCGGCAGGGCGGGTCGGGTCGGCGCGGTCGCGGTGATCCACAGCGGGTCCGGCGGCGGGGCGGGCGGCAGCCACACGCCGGGGCCGGTCCCCGGACGAACGCCGTACGCGGGGCCTGCACCGGGGCCCGCACCGGGGCGCACGCCAGGGCCTGCTCCCGGTCCCGCACCCGGCCGCGGCCCGCTCCCCGTTCCGGCGGGCGTCCCACCGCCACCGGGACCCGGCGCCGGACGAGGCGCCGGGCGAGACGCCGGACCGGCGGCCGTGGCCTGACCGGGCTCCGCGGCCCCCTTGCGGAACTCGGCGGCGACACGGCCGGCTTCCGCTCCCCCGTCCGCACCGCCCGTCCCACCTGTCCCGCCCGCGCCGCCCGCGCCGCCCGCACCGGTCTCCCCGGTCGTCCCGTCCGCGACCGGACCGACGCGCCCGCTGTCGGGCTCCGTCCGTGCTCCCGGCACTCCGGCACCGGGAACGGCTGCGGCCGCCCCAGCGGCACCGGGTGCAGCGGCACCAGGTTCAGCCGCACCCGAGGAAGCCTTGGACGGCCCGGACGACTCGCGAGACGCGGTCGGCTCGGACGACGCGGACGAAGTGGCAGGTGTGGACGGAATGGCAGGTGTGGACGGCGGTGTGCTGTCTGACGGTGTCGACATGAGTCCCCCTCAAGCGTCACGGGACACGCGGCGGCCGACGTGCGGCCCCGCGGCGGGTGACCGCGACTCTAGGGCGCGGAGGACAGTTCTGAACAGGTTCAAAAGTACTGCGGGGCGCTTGTGTCGCAGAGTTGTGACACAAACGCCCCGCAGCGGGGCGGGCGGTCCGGCCCGCGGTCCGACCTGCGGCCGGAGCGAACGGACCGGCCAGATCGGCCAGATCGGACGGATCGTCAGTACGCGCCGTACAGCGAGTAGACGAGGCTGTCCTTGACGGCGGTTCCGAAGGCGGTGGGCCAGGTGCCGAAGGGCACCACCGTGTTGCTGTAGGCCCCGGAGCCGGCCGCGCCGGTCGAGTAGTGCATGTTGTTCACCGTCGAGCTCGTCCCGTTGCTGTTGTAGACGAACCAGTAGCTGGTGTTGGGCGCGAGGGTGGTGGTCACCGGCAGCGAGTTCCAGGCGTTGGGCGTCAGGGTGCCGGAGGCGGTGGAGACCACGAGGGTGCCGGGCGAGCCGGCGTTGTCGGTGTAGACGGCCAGCTGGTACTGGTTGTTGGGCGCCGCGCTGACCCCGCCGACGTGCACGCTGAGCGAGGTGAGGGCGACGGCCGTCGAACCGGTGGTCACCTTGGAGCCGTTGAGGTGGTTGGAGTCGGTGTCGTCGACCAGCGTGCCGACCGTGCTGGACCCGATGGTCTTGGGCGGCAGCCCGGCGGTGGTGAAGGCGGCGGTCACCGGCCCGGCGAGGGTGTTGCCCGCCAGGTCCTTCACGCCCTGCACGGTGGCGGTGTAACCGGTCGTCAGCGCCAGGTCGGCGCCCGGGGTGAAGGCGGCGGTGCTGGTGGCCGCGTCGTAGGTGACGGTGCCGGTGACCGGGGTGCCGCCGGTGGTGGTCCTCAGGGTGAGCGCCGAGCCGGTGACCGTCGCCGGGTCGAGCGGCTCGCTGAAGGAGAACTTCACCGCGGTGCCGGCCGCCACCCCGGTGGCGCCGTTGGCGGGCGCGGTGCCGGTGACGGTGGGCGCGGTGGTGTCCTGCCCGTAGGTCGCGGTGTAGGAGCCGACCGCGCCGTCGAAGAAGGCGTACGCCGTTCCCTTGATCGTCTCGATCCGGTAGGGCACGGCCTGGCCCTGCTTGGAGATCCCGGTGAGGGTGCCGGAGGCGGAGTTCACCGGCACCATGGCGCGCAGGCCGCGGGCGCCGCCGGTGATGTCGAAGGTCAGCGAGTTGCCGCTCCAGGCGAGCTTGGAGAAGGCGGAGCCGTTGCGCCCGTCCAGCCAGGTCAGCATCTGCCGGCCGGAGACCACCGGCACGCCGCGGGCCTTGGCCGCCGCGATCACCGCGTCCGAGGCGCTGGAGGCCGCGAAGTCGGTGTGGATGTTGGCGCCGATCGCCGCGTAGTAGCCCTTGGCGCCGTACGCGCCGTCGAGCAGGGTGGTGACGGTGGACGGGTAGGACTGGCCGGACTCGTCGGTGAGCTGGGTGGTGGCCTGGTACTCGTCGATGACGCTGCCGTCGGTGTCGGCGAACTTCATGATCATGCCGGTGCCGTTGAAGTAGCCGGGCCGGTCCTGCACGAAGGCGGACGGGTAGTAGTAGTAATCCATGTCGAGCCGGATGCCGTTGGCCAGCTTGGTCTTGGCCTGGGTGGCCCAGTCGTCCCACTCCACGCAGTGCGTCCGGCTGCTCGACGGGTTCGGCAGCGAGCCGTACTTGGCCTTCCAGACGCCCAGCTGGTCGCTGTAGAGCTGCTGCAGGTTGGCCGTGGTGCCCCAGGGCTTGCAGTTGGTGGTGACGTGCACGCCGACCTCGAAGCCCTCGTCGGTGTAGGACTGCGCCTGGGCGGGCGTCATCGGGTCGTTGGTGTAGATGTACGACGAGCCGCGCACGCACTCCCAGTCGGCGACCGAGCAGCCGGCCGGGGACTGGGAGGTGTAGCTGTCCCAGCGGCCGACGGTGCCGCCGATGCCGTGGTCGTCGCCGCTCATCACGACGACCGCCTTGACGTCCCGTGGGAAGTACCAGAACCGCGGCAGCGGCTTCTTCGCCGAGTCCATCAGGGTGATCAGGTTGGTGAGCAGCCGCTGCTGCTCGTCGGCGATCGGGATCAGGGCCTTGTCGAGGTCGTTCCAGTTCGGCTGGCCGTTGGTGCCGAAGAACATCTCGCTGGCCTCGTAGCCGTCGGTGGAGTCGCGCTGCTGGCCGGCCCAGGCGATGTTGCCCTGGCGGGTCTGCACCACGGACTTGGCGAGGTCGAAGGTGAAGGCGGCGGCCCGGCCGCTGCCGACGGTGCGCAGGGTGACGGCGGGGTTGCCGCTCGCCGTGGTCGCGTCGTCGTAGAGGGTGGCGACGGCGGTGGCGCCGTTCAGCGTCCACCGGTCGGCGGTGCCGTGGAAGCCCATGGTGTCGGCGGTGAGGCCGGCGCCGGGGGCGGCCGAGGTGTCGATCTTCAGGTAGGCGTCGGCGAGGGTGCCGGTGGTGGCGGTGAGGCCGAGCAGGCCGGCGAGCTGCCTGTCGGGGCGCATCGCGACGAGCCGTCCGCCGCCGTTGGTCCAGGTGGTGAACATGGAGACCTGGGCGGGGGTGAGCGCGCTCTCGCCGAGCAGCACCACGTCGTAGTTCGCGAGCGTCGCCGCGGTGACCGCCGACAGGTCGGTCTGCTTGTAGTAGTTGAGGCCCTCGGCCTTGAGGATCTCGGTGTAGTAGGCGGTGTACGGGTTGGCCGCGTTGCCGACCAGCAGGATCGGGCCCTCGGCGCCCGGTCCGTTGCCGGGCGGGGTGGTGCCGCCGCCGTCGGGGGTGTACGTGGCGTAGATCGAGAAGGTGGCGCTCATGGTGCTGCTCGCGCCGAAGGCGGTCGGCCAGGTGCCGAACGGGGCGCCGCCGGTGGAGTAGCCGCTCGTTCCGCCGCTGCTGTAGTGCAGGTTGTTGACGGCGGCGCTCGACCCGTTGCTGTTGTAGGCCAGCCAGTAGGCGGTGTTGGAGGCGAGCGTGCCGGTCAGCGGCAGGGTGTTCCAGGCGTTGGCGGTGAGCGTGCCGGAGGCGCTGGAGGCGACCAGGGCGCCCGGTTTGCCCGCCGCGTCGGCGTAGACCGCGACCTGGTACTGGTTGTTCGGCGCGGCGCCGACCGCCCCGACGTGCACGCTGATGCCGTTCAGCGCACCGCCGTTGGACCCGGTGACGAAGCGCGAGGTGTTCATGTAGTTGGAGTCGCCCGAGTCGGTGGCCGAGCCGACCGCGGTGTTGCCGAGGGTCGCGGTGCCCGCCGCCCCGGCCGGTGCGGCGGCCAGGACGGCTCCTGCCAGCACGGCGGCCACCAGGCACGCCAGACGTCTTCTGAACCTCACGCCATCCCCCACTTGTCGGACAACCGGATCGGCGGCGGAATCGCCGCTACCGGTGTACCGGCTGTGCGGGTGGCGCGTCCTCGAAATCCCCACATTCCCGGTCCATGTCACGGGCCGTCAGGAGTCGGACGCGCGACGCCCCCGCGCACGGGGCACGGGGGCGTCGCCGGAGCAGGGGCGCGGGGCCGGAGCGGGGCCGGCTCAGCCCTTGACCGAGCCCGCCAGCAGGCCGCGGACGAAGTACCGCTGCAGCGCGAAGAAGACGATCAGCGGGATGATCAGCGACAGGAAGGCGCCGGCCGTGAGCAGTTCCCAGCGGCCGCCGAAGGAGCCGCTCAGCTGGGCCAGCCGGACGGTCATCGGGGCGACCTCGGGGGTGCCGCCGGCGAAGGTGAGCGCCACCAGCAGGTCGTTCCAGACCCAGAGGAACTGGAAGATCGCGAAGGAGGCCAGCGCCGGCGCGCACAGCGGCAGCACGATCGATCGGAAGATCTTGAAGTGGGTGGCCCCGTCGACCACCGCCGCCTCCATCAGGTCGCGCGGCAGCTGGGCGATGAAGTTGTGCAGCAGGAAGATCGCCAGCGGCATCGCGAACATGGTGTGCGCCAGCCAGACCGGGGCGTAGGTGCCGCTGAGGTCGAAGGCCGGGATCACCGTGACCGAGCCGATGTGCGCGCCGCCGGAGAACAGCTGGAGCAGCGGGATGAGCGCCATCTGCAGCGGCACCACCTGCAGCGCGAAGATCGCGAAGAAGACCACGTCGCTGCCCCGGAACTTCACCCAGGCCAGCCCGTACGCCGCCATCGCGGCCAGCACCAGCGGGAAGACCGTCGCCGGGATGCTGATCGCCAGCGAGTTGACCATGTACGGCATCAGGCCGCCGCTGACGCCGAACCCGCCCTCGAAGAGCACCGTGTGGTAGTTCTCCAGGGTGAGGTTCGGGTCGCCGAAGACCGTCCACCAGCCGCTGTCGGAGACGTCCTCCTCGGGGCGGAGCGAGGTGACCAGCAGGCCGATCGTGGGGATCGTCCAGAGCACGGTGACCACGACCATGAGCAGCGAGGCCAGCGGGCTGCTGAACACCCGCCGGACGGCCTTCACCGGGGGCACGCGGTCCTCCGCCCCCGACTGCGGGGCCGGGGCGAGCTGCTCGCTCATCGGTGCTCACGCTCCTTGCGCAGCTGGACGATGTTGTAGGCCACCAGCGGGATCACGGCCAGGAAGAGGATCACTGCGAGCGCACTGCCGCGGCCGACGTTGAACTGCACGAAGGACTGCGAGTACATCTCGTTGGCGAGCACCTGGGTGCCGAAGTTGCCGCCCGTCATGGTGCGGACGATGTCGAAGGCCTTCAGCGTAGTGATCATGACGGTGGTCAGCACGACGATCAGCGTGGTGCGGATCATCGGCACCGTGACGTGCCGGAAGAGCTGGAAGCCGCGGGCGCCGTCGAGGCGGGCGGCCTCGGTGATCTCGTCCGGGATGGCCTTGATCGCCGCGGAGAGCACCACCATCGCGAAGCCGGTCTGCACCCAGATCATGACGATCATCAGCAGGTAGTTGTTCAGCGGGTGGGAGAGGATCCAGTTCGGCGGGTCGTCCCAGCCGAGGCTGATCGCGAGCTGGCTGAGCAGGCCGATCTGCGGCTGGGAGGGGTCGCGGTCCTCGTAGACGAACTTCCAGATAATCGACGCGCCGACCAGGGAGATCGCCATCGGCATGAACAGCAGCGACTTGTAGACCGCCTGCCCGCGCAGCCGGTCCACCAGCAGGGCCAGCACCAGGCCGGTGCCGGTCGCCACCAGCGGGGCGACGACCAGCCACTGCAGGGTGTTCCACAGCACCTGGTGGATGGACTCGGTGGTGAGCGCCCAGCCGTAGTTGCTGCCGCCGACCGCCTTGGTGGAGTCGTCGTTGTAGAAGCTCAGGTAGACGGTGCGGACCAGCGGGATCACCAGGCCGACCAGCAGCAGCAGGATCGCCGGTCCGACCATCACCAGGACGGCCAGCGGGCGGGAGAACCGCCCGGTCGCCCGGCCTGCCGCGAAGAAGATCAGCAGCAGCACGCCGAGGAAGCCGGCGACGGCTCCGACGGTGTTGGTGAACTTGATCGTCGCATCCGTCCACGCCGAGTCGGCGAGGTGCACGGCGGTGGCCGTGGGCATGCGGAGGGTCCTTCCTCGGACATGGGGAGGGGCAGCGCGGGCGGGTGGGACCCGCGCTGCCCGGAGGCGGCCGGCGTTACTGCGGCCAGGCCGCGTCGATGTCGGCCGCCACCTTCTGGATGGACTGCCCCTCGGCGAACCACGCCGTGAACGACTTCCACATCTGGCCGGAGCCGATGGCCGCCGGCATCAGGTCGGAGGCGTCGAAGCGGAACGTGGCGGCCGGGTCGGTGAGCGCCTCGGCGGAGAGCTTGTCGATCGGGTCGGTGTAGAGGCTCTTGTCCACGCCCTGGTTGGCGGAGACCCAGCCGGAGGCGACCTTGACCCGGCTGCTCGCCCAGTCGCTGGTCGACAGGTAGTTCTGCACCGCCTGCACCTCGGGCCGGCTGGAGAACGCGGCCAGGAACTCGCCGCCGCCCTCGACCGGGCTGCTGACCGCCGGGTTCACGGCCGGCAGGTGGAAGGCGAAGATGTCGCCGTCCGGGCCGATGTTGGTGCCCTTGGGCCACTGCGCCCGGTAGAACGAGGCCTGCTGCAGCATGTAGCACTTGTTGGAGAGGATCGGCGCGCCCGCGTCCTGGAACGTGGTCGTGGCGATCGACTTCACGTCGCCGATGCCGCCGTTGACCCAGGCCGGGTTCTGCATCCAGTCGGCCACCGTCTTCATGGCGCCGGTGATCTTCTCGTCACTGAACTTGATCTTGTGGCTGACCCACTGGTCGTAGACGTCGCCGCCGTAGCTGCCGAGGACGGCCTCCTCGACCCAGTCGGTGGCCGGCCAGCCGGTCGCGGTGCCGGAGGCGATGCCGCCGCACCACGGCTTGGCGCCGCCCGAGGTGGCGATCCTGTTGCTGAGGCCCATGAGGTCGGCCCAGGTCTTCGGGACCTCGTAGCCGGCCTGCTTGAAGGCCTTCGGCGAGTACCACACCAGCGACTTCATGTTGGCGCTCATCGGCGCCGCGTAGAAGGTGCCGTTGACGGAGCCGTAGGTCTTCCAGACCGGGCTCCACTTGTCCTCGTTGGCGACGGTCTGCGCCGGCGGCTTCACGACCTTTCCGGTCTTGACCATCTGCGCGAGCAGGCCGGGCTGCGGGATGATCGCGAAGTCCGGGGCGTTTCCGCCGCTCACGCGCACCGGCAGCTGCGACTCGAAGTCGTTGGAGCCCTCGTACGAGATCTTGATACCCGTACAAGAACTGAACTCCGCCCAGGACTTCTCCAGCGAGTCCGACTCCGGGCTGAGGATCGAGGCGAACATCGTCACCTTGGTGCCGGAGTGGCCCGCGTAGGCCTGGTACTTGGCACAGTCACCGGTGAGCGTGGGTGCCGCCGACGTGCCGCCGCCGTCCTTCGAGGAACTGTTCGAGCACGCCGCGGCGAGGGCCAGGGCGAACACGGCGGGAACGGCGAGCAGACGCCGCCGCAGGAGTGTGGTCATCGGCGGGCCTCACAGGCGATCGTGGTGGTGGACAATGCGCTCCTCCTGGCCAGGGCACCCCGAGATGCCGGCGTGGGACTACAAGTCTGCGCTGTACCGGTTGATCGAGCTGTACCCAGCAGTATCGCTGGCTTGAAGACGTTAACTCACCGGTTACCCCACGCCAAGGTGCGCGTTCGACCTTCATCGGCCGGTGTCCCGGTCGTGATCGGGCCGTGCTGGAGGGCCGGTTCCGCACCGGCCCTCCAGCACCGTTCCGGGCCCGGTCAGAGCCGGACGGGCAGCTCGCGCAAACTGTTGACCACCATGGTGGGGTTCGGCCGCAGCTCCTCCTCGGGCACCGCGAGGGCGAGGCCGGGGAAGCGTTCGAAGAGGGCGGGCAGCGCCACCGCGGCCTCCAGACGGGCCAGCGGCGAACCCGGGCAGACGTGCGGCCCGTGACCGAACGAGAGGTGCCGCCCGGCGTCACGGGTGATGTCGAAGACCTCCGCGGTGATGCCGTGCTGCGCGGGGTCGCGGCCGATGGCGTTGTAGGAGATCAGGACGGCGTCCCCGGCGGGGATCACCGTGCCGCCGGCCTCGATGTCGGCGGTGGCGAAGCGGAACAGGAAGTTGCTGGTCGGAGGGGTCCAGCGGAGCGACTCCTCGACCACCGCCAGCCAGCCGACCTCGCCCGAACGGGCGAGCGCGAGCTGGTCCGGATGGGTGAGCAGGGCGCGGACCGCGTTGGTGATCAGGTTGACGGTGGTCTCGTGGCCGGCCGCGATGATCACGCGCAGGGTCGCCGAGGCCTCGGCGTCGGTCAGCGGTCCGCCCTCGACGTCGGCCGTCAGCAGGGCGCTGATCAGGTCGTCCCCGGGCTCGGCGCGGCGCAGCGCCACCAGGTCCGCGACGAAGGCGTTCAGCGCGGCGATGGTGGCCGGCACGTCGGCCGGTGCGGTGGTGCTGGAGAAGAACCGCTCGTACAGCTCGCGGATGTAGGCGTGGTCGTGCTCGGGCACGCCGAGCAGCCAGCCGATCACCGACATCGGCAGCGGGAAGGCGAAGGCCGTCTTCAGGTCGACCACCGGCCCGGCCGCGGCGAGCCGGTCGAGCAGTTCGGCGGTGAGCTCCTCGATGCGGGGCTTCATGAGTTCGACGCGGCGGGGGGTGAAGGCCTGGGCCACGATCGCCCGCAGCCGGCGGTGCGCGGCGCCGTCGGTGGTGACCATCGAGGGGCCGGGCACGGCCAGGCCGATCAGCGGCCAGGTCTTCGGCACCTCGCCCTTCCGGAACGCCGCCCAGTGCGCCGCGTCCTTGACCAGCCGGGCGTCGGTGAGCAGTTTGCGGGCCTCGGCGTGCCGGGTGACCGCCCAGCCGCGGACGCCCATCAGCTCGACCGGGACCACCGGGCCGGCGGCGCGCAGCAGGGCGCCCTCGGCGGCGTTGTCACGGGCCAGCGGGTCCATCACGAACGGCGCGTCGGCGGTCGGCGCGGCCGCTCCGGTCGTCCCGTCCGCCCCGGTCGCCGGCTCCGCTGCCGTCACTGCGGCCCCTGCGGTCAGTTCGGTCATCCCTGCCCCTCCTCGGGTCTCGTCACTCCGCCACGTAGCCGGGGGTGAAGGCCACCGGCAGCGCCATCAGTCCGCGCACCCAGGCCGAGGGGCGCCACACCAGGGCGCTCTCGGACACCGCGAGGCGCAGGTCCGGCAGCCGGTCGAGCAGCACCTCGATCGCGGTGTTGGCGATCACCTCGGCGGCCTCGCGGGCCGGGTAGGGGCAGCCGTGGTCGCCGGCGGAGAAGCTCAGGTAGGCGCGGTTGCCCTCGGCGGGGCGGCCCGAGTCCTGGCGGACCGTCGGGTCGGCGTTGGCGCCGGCGAAGCCGAGCAGCACCATGTCGCCCTTGGCGATCCGCTGGCCGCCGAGGTGGACGTCGCGGGTCGCCCAGCGGCCGGCGAAGATCTGGGTGGGGGTGTCCTCCCAGAGGGCCTCGCCGAGCGCCTGGCCGATCGAGCGGCGGCCGCCGGAGAGGGAGGCGGCGAAGCGCTCGTCGGTGAGCATCAGCCGCAGCGCGTTGGAGATCCAGTAGGCGAGCGGCTGGTGACCGGCGATCAGCAGCACCCGCAGGTCCCGCATGACCTCTTCGTCGTTGAGCCCGGCCTCGTGGGCGAGCAGCCGCGAGGTGACGTCGGAGGCGGGGATCTCGCGGCGCCGGTGGACGAGTCCGAGCATGACGGCGAGCAGCTGCTGGGCGCCCTCCTGGGCGTCGGCGCCGCCGTCGAGCATCGCGAGCAGGCCGCGGATCAGGACGGGGGCCTCGTCCTCGTCGAGGCCGAACAGCCGGCAGAGCACCAACAGCGGCATCCGGTGGGCGTAGTCGGCGACCAGGTCGGCCTCGCCGCGGCCGGCGAAGCCGTCGATCAGCCGGTCGGCGATCTCCTCGGCGTGGATGCGCAGTTCGTACGGGTCGACGGCGGCGAGGGCGTCGGTGACGGCGGAGGAGCGGCGCTGGTGCTCGGCCCCCTCGGCGTAGAGGATCGAGGGGACGGGCGCCATCATCGGCTTGAGCGGCCAGTCCTCGGGGATGTCCGGCCACTGGTTCCAGCGGGTGGAGTCCCGGCCGAAGACCTTGGGCTGGCCGGTGACCAGCTGGAGTTCGCGGTAGCCGATGACCAGCCAGGCGGGGACGCCGCCGGCGAGTTCGACGGGCGCGACCGGGCCGTGGCGGTCGCGCAGCTCCTGGTAGAGCGCGCCGGGGTCGGTCTGGAAGCGGGGCCCGTACAGCGGGGCGGCGTCGGCGTGGGCCGGGCAGCCGGGCGGCGGGGTGGTGACGGGCTCGGTCACGGCGTGTCCTCTCCGGAGGCCTCGGCCTCGGCCATGCGGTGCAGGTGGCGGACGAGTTCGATCAGCACCTGCTTGCTCGACTCGCGGTCCCGTGCGTCGCACTCCACCAACGGGACGTGGTCGGCGAGGTCGAGGGCGGCCCTGACCTCGGCGAGGGTGTGCTCGGGCGGCCCGAAGTTGTTGCGGACGACCACGAAGGGCGTGCCGTGGTGTTCGAGGCGGTCGATGGCGTACCAGGACTCCTCGAGGCGGCGGGTGTCGACCAGCACCACGGCGCCGAGGGCGCCGCTGAACAGCCGGTCCCAGAGGAACCAGAAGCGTTCCTGGCCGGGGGCGCCGAAGAGGTAGAGCACGTTCTCGGCGCCGAGGGTGATCCGGCCGAAGTCGAAGGCGACGGTGGTCGACCGCTTGCCCTGCACCCCGGTGAGGTCGTCCACGCCCTCGCCGGCGCGGGTCATCGTCTCCTCGGTGTTGAGCGGGCGGATCTCGCTCACCGAGCCGACCAGGGTGGTCTTGCCGACGCCGAAGCCGCCCACCACGACGATCTTCAGCCCGTTGGCGGCGGTGCTGCTGAGCGGGGCCCGGCCGGCCGCAGCGAGGGTGTCAGAGCTGTTGGAGACCATGCAGTACCTGCTTCAGCGTGTCGAGGTCGGGCAGGCGTGCCTTGGACGGGGCGAACCTGGGGTGGCGGGCGGTGATCCGGCCGGCCTCCAGCAGGTCGCCCAGCAGGATCTTCACCACGCTGACCGGCAGGGCGAGTTCGGCGGCGAGTTCGACCACGGCCGTCGGGGTGGCGCACAGCGCGAGGATGCGGGCGTGCTCGGACTGCATGCCGGGCATCGGCTCCTGCTCGGTGACGATCAGGGTGACCAGGTCGAAGGCGTGCTCGGGCGGCCGGCTGCGGCCGCGGGTCACCGTGTAGAGCCGGTCCGGGTCCTCGTCCCGGCCGGCGAGCGGCCGCGTCACACCCCGGCCTCGATCTCGCGCGGCGGGGCGCTCAGGAACACCCCGATCTGCTCGATCAGCCCGTGCATGTTGTGCCCGACGACGCCGACGTCGGCGTCGTCGGGCGTGACGACCGCGAGGTGGGCCCCCTCGCCGGCGGCGACGATGCACAGGATGCCGCCGTGGAACTCGGTCATCGACTGGCGGACGCCGCCGGCCGCGTTCCCGAACTCGATGGAGGCGCCGTGGGCGAGGCTCTGCATGCCGGAGGCGATCGCGGCGAGCTGGTCGGCCTGGTCGGTGCCGAGGCCGGCGGTGTGGCAGAGCTTGAGGCCGTCGGCGGAGAGCACCAGGGCGTGCCGGGCACCGGGGGTGACCGTCAGCAGGTTCTCCAGCAGCCAGTCGAGGTCGCGGTCGGTGCTGCTGCTCATCGGGCATCGTCCTTCGAGTGGGCGTCGGGGGACTCGGCCCCTTGCAGGGCCTTGCGGAACGCGCCGAAGCGGGCCGCGGAGAGCGCGGCGGAGCGCTCGGTCCGCGGCGCCGGTGCGGCCGGCGCGGCCGGCGCGGCCGCTGGCAGGGTCTGGCCGCAGCGGGCGCCCCTGCTGCGCACCACCGACCGCGGGGTGTCGGTGCCGGCCCCGTTGCCGGCGTCGCTGTCGGTGGTGTCCGGGCCGTCGGTGCGCTCGGTGGTGTCGGCGCCCTCGGTGGCGCCGGGGGTGTCCGGGCCGGCCGGGCGGGCGGGCTCCAGGACGGCGCGGGCCGGGCGCGGTACCGCGGGGACGGGTACGGCCGGGGCCGGTGCGGCGGCCGCGGCGCGGCGCTCGGCCTCCAGGGCCCGGGCGAGGGCGGGCGCGGGGTGGCTGATCAGCTGTTCGGGGATCAGCACCACGACGCCGGTGCCGCCGCGGGCGGACGGCCGGAAGGAGATCGACAGGCCGTGCTTGCGGGCCAGCGAGCCGACCACGGCGAGGCCGAGCCGGGTGCCGGCGGAGAGCGCGCTGAGGTCCAGCGGCTGGGCGGAGACGGCCTGTTCGGCGCGGCGCAGCCAGCTGTCGCTGAGGCCGAGGCCGCCGTCCTCGACGGTGACGACGAGGCCGGAGTGCGCCTCCTCGACGTAGACGTGCACCTCGGCCGGCGGGGCGGAGAAGTTCGCGGCGTTGTCGAGGAGTTCGGCGAGGACGTGCATCACGCCCTCGGCGGCGAACCCGGCGACGGCGGCGGTGGAGGCGTTGTGCAGCCGGACCCGCTGGTAGGCGCCGATCCGGCCGAGGGCGCCGCGCAGGATCGACTCGACGCCGATCGGCTTCGTCCAGCGGCGGCCGGAGCGGGCGCCGGTGAGCACCGCGATGGAGTCGGCCATCCGCCCGACCTGGGCGGTGGAGTGGTCGAGGACGAGCAGGTCGCCGAGGACGTCCTCGCCGTGCCGGTGCTGCATGTCGCGCAGTTCCGCGTGCATGCTCGTGGCCAGCGCCTGGACGCGGCCGGCGGCGGTGGCGCAGACGGCGAGGGCGGCGGCGCGCTGGCGCTCGCCGCGGCCGACGGCCTCGGCGACGGTGCGCAGCAGGGCGTGGTGGACGGGCAGGTCGTGGCCGGCGAGGGCGGTGTCGACCGAGGCGCCGGCGCGCAGCCTCTCGACCACCCGGGGCAGCACCTGGTCGCGGAGGGCGGCCAGTTCGGTGCGTTCCCGGACGGCGGCGCTGTGCGCCTCGTGCAGGGCGGTGAGTTCGGCGCGTGCCGCATGCCGGTCGGCGCGGGCCTGCTCCAGGTCGGTGCGGATCTCCGCGGTCTCGGCCTGGGCGTTGGCGAGGGCGGCGCGCAGGGCGCCGGCCGCGGTGTGGGCGGCGGTGAGGTCGGTGTGCAGCGCGCCGGCGGCGGCGCCGGTCTCGGCGAGCTCGCGCCGGGCGGCGGCGAGACGCAGCTCGGCGGGGCGGGCGCGGAGGCCGAGCTTGGCCGTCCAGCCGACGAGGCCGCACCAGAGCAGGGCGGCGACGGCGGCGACGCCCGCGACGGCGGCGCGGTGGACGGACGGGGTGAGGGCGACGGCCGCGGCGGCGGCCGCGGCACCGAGGACCATCCCGGCCCCGGCGCGGACCGCGAGAGCGCCGTCGGATCCCTGGTACGCCGCCCCGGCGGGGCGCGTGCGAGCTCTCATCTGTCTGATCCTCGTGCGGCGTCGGCGGCGGAGCAGGGTGACCGCGGGACCGGCCGCGGGCATGCCGGGCGGGCCGGGGCAGCGTACGGCCGAGCGCGTTCCGCTCATTTGATCGGTACACGCGGTCGCCCGATCATATCCATTCAGGTTTTCGACTCAATGGCCGAGTTGACACACAGTCGCACAGGATGACGCTCCGCGCCCGTACCACCCGGTAACCGTGCGGCCGAGGGGCCCGGAAGACGTCCGGCGGGCCGTTCCGCGATGTGGGAACGGCCCGCCGGGGGGCGCGCTCAAGGTCGGCGCCAGGGCAGCGCCGGGCCAGCGTCGGGGCAGCGCCGGGTCAGCCGAGGACCGCCTCCACGTCCCGGCGCAGCTTGGCGAAGTCCACTCCGTGGCCGGAGAGCACCGCCGCACCCAGGCCCTGGCCCTCGCGGATCAGGCCGAGCAGGATGTGGCCGGTGGCGATCTCCTTCTGCTTGAGGCGGAGGGTCTCGCGCAGCGAGAGCTCCAGGGTCTTGCGGGCGCGCGGGGTGAGCCGACTGTGCTTGCCTGCCCGGCGGCCCTCGGCGGGCCGGCGCTCCAGGGCGCCCTCGCCGAAGGCGGACTCCACGGCCGCCCGGACGGCGTCGAGGTCGACGCCGATCGCGGCCAGCGCCCGACCGTCGACGTGGCCGCCGGACAGCCGGACGACCTCGGCCCGCGCGGCCTCGTGGTCGAGGCCGTCGGCGGCCAGCAGCGCGGCCACCGGGTCGGCCGGGTCGTGCACGATGCCGAGCAGCAGGTGCTCGGTGCCGACCTTCTCGTGGCCGAGCTCGCGCGCCTCCACCTGGGCCTGCATGACGACGCGGCGCGCGCCGTCCGTGAACCGCTCGAACACGGTCAGCCCTCCCCTCTCGTACCGAAGATCCGCTTGGCGTACTTCTTGTGCACCGCCTGTCGGCTGACCCCGAGGCAGGCGGCGATCTCCTGCCAGGACCAGCCCTGCTCGCGCGCGTTGCCGACCTGGAGGTCCTCCAGCCGGTCGGCCAGGTCCCGCAGCGCCCGTACGGCCCGCAGGCCGATCGCGGGGTCGCGGCTGCTCGCGTCCGCGGCGAGCTGTCTCGTCTCGCTCATGCTGTCAACTTAGGTTGACAGGCGCCCGATGTCAACCCAGGTTGACAAAGACTCGGGCGGCCGCACCGACGGCGACGCCTCACACGGACCAGTACGCCCGGTCGTTCGGGTTCCGCTCCCCCTCCCTCGGCATCCGGCGTCCGCAGCGCTTGCCCGTCCGGCGCGAGCGCGCGTACGCGTCCAGCTCGGCCAGCCAGCGGCTGCGGTCCTCCTCCAGCACCGCCAGCGCCCGCAACAGCGCCTCCTCGTCCCGCTGGAACGGCCCGGCCAGCCACGCCAGCCGGTCCAGCGTCCCGTGGAACCCCAGCGGCCGGTACAGCTGCACGCACGACCGCAGCGCCGCCACCCTCACCCGGAGCGGCAACCTCGAATCCGCCACCCGCCGGGCATGCCATCCGAAACTCATCCGGCATCCACCTCCAGAAAGTTGAGCCTGCGTCACTTTCGTCCAACCGATGACTCGTCAGTAACATGCCAAGGAATACGTCGGTCGGCCACCCCCGTCCGGCCTCACCCTGCCCTCACCACCTCGAAGGCGAACCCTCTGCATGTCCATACGCTCCCGTGCGCTCCCCGCACTGGCCACCGGCCTGCTGCTCACCGCCACCGGCTGCGCCGCCTCCGCACCCGCCGCCGAACCGGCCCTCGCCGCCGCGGCCCTCACCACGGAGACCGCCCCGGCGGCGCCGGCCGCGACCGCCCCGAGCAGCACCGACACCCGCGCCGCAGCGGCCCCGACCGCCGCCGTCGCCGCCCCGGCGACCGCCGGCGAACCGGCCGCCGGCACCGGCCGGACGGTCTCCCTCGTCGCCTACGACCCGGCCAGCGGCCACGCCACCCTGCGCACCGGAAACCCCGGGCACGCCAAGAACCCCGGCAGCACCGGCACCCCCGCCAGCACCGGGAAGACCCCCGCCCCCTCCCGCACCACCGGCGCCCCGCACGGCCCGGACGCCACCGCCTCCGCGTCCGCGTCCGCCGCGCCGGACACCGTCCGCACCGGCCAGCTGATCGCCAGCCCGCCCACCCCCGCCGCACCGCGCGGCGCCCTGGTCGCCGTCACCGGCGTGCAGAAGACCGCCGGCGACGAGGTCGAGGTCACCACCCGCCCCGCCGAGGTCGCCGAACTGCTCGGCGCCACCGCCACCGAGCAGCACCAGGCGATCGACGTCCACGGCATCCGCGTCCAGCCGCTGGTCAAGGACCTCAAGGTCGGCTTCACCACCCGCCCCGGCGGCGGCAACGGCTCCGCCTCGGCCCAGCTCTCCCTCGACGCCGGCACCAGCGTCCCGCTCCCCGGCGGAGCCAAGGCCGACCTCGCCGCCGGCATCCGCCTCTCCCCCTCCGTCGACTTCTCCTACGACGGCCGCGGCATCCTCAAGGGCGGCATCGAGAAGGCCCGCGTCGGCTTCGGCCTCGGCGCCCACGCCGACTGGAAGGTCGGCGCCACCCTCGCCGCCAGCCCCAATCCGCTGCGCGTCCCGCTCGCCAAGCTCAGCGCCAGCCCCGTGCTGACCGTCGCCGGCTTCCCCGTGGTGGTCAACCTCGACCTCACCTGCTACCTCACCGTCGGCGCCGACGGGAAGCTCACCGTCGAGGCCGAACAGGACCTCGACGGCGCCTGGTCCGTCCACGCCGACTACGCCAAGGGCAAGGGCTGGACCACCACCGCCGACCCCGGCACCACCACCGTCGGCCCCGTCCGCGCCAAGCTCAGCGGCGACGCGACCCTGCGCACCGGCCTCACCGCCGAGGCCTCCGTCGGCCTCTACGACACCGTCGGCGTCGCCGCGTCCGTCGAGCCCTACCTGCACACCCGGGTCGCCGGCTCCGTGACCCTCGACACCACGGGCAAGCCCCCGCACGTCGAAGGCAGTTGGACCAACACCGCCGGCCTCGACATCAACGGCAGGCTCTACGCCCAGATCAAGATCCTCGGCACCCCGCTCCTCAAGGCCGACCTCCCCCTGCCCGCCTTCCACCGCGAGTGGCCCCTGCCCTCCCTGAGCACCACCCACTGACCCGCGGCGAACCCGAGGGCCGGACCCCGACCGAGGGGTCCGGCCCCGGCGCACGAATCCGCTGGCACCGCGGCCCGTCGGCCGACCAGACTGCGCGGGTGGACTCCAACCCGTCGGCGCCCCGCCCGCTCGCCCGGCCCGCCCCCGACCCGCGCGCCCGCGACCTCGTCCCCGACTTCGCAGCCATGCAGGACCTGATCGCCGGGCTGGCCCTGCCCGACCGGGCGTCCATGGACGTGATGAGCACGCTGGAGACCGCCCGCGAACTCGTCCGGCACTCCTACCACCGGTACGAGTTCGCCACCGCCGCCGTCACGCACTCCCTCCTCGCCCTGGAGCGCGTCCTCGTCGACCGCCTGGCCACCGAGCGGCCGCTCCGCGAGCTGCTCGACCGGGCCGTCCGCGCGGGGCTCGTCACGACCGACCGCGCCGCCGTGCTCGACCGGGCCCTGCTGCTGCGCGACCGGCTCGCGCGGGGCGCCGCGACCAGCGCCGCCGTCCACCCGGCCGGGGCCGTCGAACTGCTGCAGGCCGTCTTCGACACCGTCGCCCTGCTCCTCGGACCGCCGCCCACGGCCGGGGCCGCGGCCCCGGACACCGGCACTGCCGGGCCCGCCGACCGGCTCGCCCTGCTGTGGGAGGAGCACCGGCGCGCGCCCTACCCCGACAGCTTCCACGGTGTGGACATCGCGGGCGTCGAACTGATCCTCCTGGACGCCGACGTCGCCGGACTCGTCCGGCGCGAGCTGGACGGCGGACTCGACGCCGACTGGATCGCCGTGCTCTGGCGGTACATCACCGAGCTCGACCGGGTGGTCCCGCTGATCGACGAGGCGTACTGCCGCGCCTACTTCGCGAAGCTCCGCACGGTGGCCGCCCTCGCGGCCGCACGGCACCTCCCCCCGGCGACCTGACCGCCCGCGTGCCACCCCGGACTCGCGGCACCACGGACTCGCGGCACCCCGGACGGCCGGCCCCGGCGGCAGGGATCAGCCGGCCCTGCGGTACGTGCCCAGCACGGCGGCGCCGATCTGCCGGACGGACCGGCACTCCAGGTCGGCGTGCGGGCCCTCGGCCGGGAACAGGCGGCGGCCGGTGCCGAGGACGGTGGGGAAGGTCAGCAGCCGGTACTCGTCGACCAGGTCCTCGGCCATCAGCCGGTGCACGACGCTCAGGCTGCCGGTGACGATCACGTCGCGCTGCTCGCGCTTGACGGCGTCGACCAGGTCCCCCTCCAGCAGGCGGGAGTTCGCCCAGGCCGAGGTGTCGGTGAGGGTGCGGGACGCGACGAGCTTCGGCACGGCGTTCAGCCGGACGGCATGGGGGCACCTCCCGGCCCCCGTGGGGCCGGGGGAGGGTCGTCGCGGCCCGGCCACAGCCGCGAGAACAGCCGCCAGGTCTCCCGCCCGAACAGCATGACCCCCTCGTCCAGCGTGCTGCCGAGCCGGAACTTGTCCCCGGCGACGGCCTCCCGGCCGAACCGGAAGGCCCAGCCGCCCAGCGGCGTTCCCCCGGACCGTCCGGGTCGGACACGACCCCGTCCAGGGTGATGAATTCGATGACGACGACGCTCACGGCGGATTCCCTTCGGTGCGGTGTTCACCGGTACGTACCGGCCGCACCGCCCGAACTCATCGCCGCCGCCGGAACTCCTCGGCGGAAATCCGTCGCGGCAGGTCGAACACTTCGAGGACGGGCGGATCCGCGAACACCGCGTTGTGCGCGACCCGGCCGCCGACCACGGTGAGGACCTGCACCGTGTGCAGAAGGAGTCCGCCGCCGTGATCCGGCGCATAGGCGGCCAGCGCGGGCTGCCCGTTGGCGGTGAGCCGCCGCATGCCCCAGCCGGTGCCGCGCATCCGGAAGACGCGTTCCAGGAACAGGCCGTACTCCCGGCTGCCCCGGTACCAGAGCGGCACGGGCGGCATCTCCAGGACGGCGTCCTCGGCCAGCAGCCGCACCAGCGCCGCGACGTCGGCCGCCTCGAACGCCCGCACGTAGCGCCGGACCACCGCCCGCACCTCGGGATCGTCCGGTTCCCGGACCTCACCGGCGTCGCCCACGCCGGCCACGGCCGCGCGGGCCCGCTGCAGCGCGCTGTTCACCGCGGCGACCGTGGTCCCCAACTGCTCGGCGACCCCGGCGGCGGAGAACGCCAGCACCTCGCGCAGGACGAGCACCGCACGCTGGCGGGCGGGCAGGTGCTGCACGGCGGCCACCCACGCGAGCCGCAGGTCGGCCCGCGCCTCGGCGTCGAACCGCGCGTCGGGGAAGGGCTCCAGCCAGGGGATGTCCGGCGCCGGCACGAGCGGCGTCCCCGGATCGTCGCTCGGCACCCCGAGCCCGGACGGCAGCGGCCGCCGCCCGCGCCCCTCCAGCGCCGTCAGGCACACGTTGGTGGCGATCCGGTACAGCCAGGTCCGCACCGAGGCCCGCGCCGGGTCGTAGCCGTCCCGGGCCTTCCAGGCCCGCAGCAGGGTCTCCTGCACCAGGTCCTCGGCCTCGTGGAACGAGCCCGACATCCGGTAGCAGTAGGCCACCAACTCACGCCGGTACGGCGCGAGTTCCATCCGCCCATCATGCCGCACACCCTCCCCGCCGGGGCCGACACGGACGGGCGCCACGCGGCGGAACGGCGGAGAGGGTGCCGACCGATGGTCGACACCCTCTCTCACGTGCGGCCCGGCACGCTCAGCGGCAGGTGCTCACTGGTGCGTCGGCAGCGCTTGCGCCCGCCGTCAGCTGCAGCCGCTGGTGGAGCCGCAGCCCTCGCAGAGGTAGCAGCTGCCGGCGCGGCGCATCTTGGTGCCGCAGGAGAAGCAGAGCGGCGCGTCCGCGTTCAGGCCCAGCTGGATCTCCACCAGTTCGGTGGAGTTGTGGGCCTGGGCCGGGGCGGCCTGCGGCTTCGCCGGGGCGGGCTCGGACGCCCTGGGGGCGGCGAGCGGCGCGGACTGGGCGAGGCCCTCCACGTCCACGTCCTCCTCGACCGGCTCGTAGGAGCCGGTCTCCAGGTGGCGGGTGCGCTCCTCGACGGAGTGGATGCCGAGCGCGGAGCGGGTCTCGAACGGCAGGAAGTCCAGCGCCAGGCGGCGGAAGATGTAGTCGACGATCGACTGCGCCATCCGCACGTCCGGGTCGTCGGTCAGACCGGCCGGCTCGAAGCGCATGTTGGTGAACTTCGAGACGTAGGTCTCCAGCGGCACGCCGTACTGCAGGCCGACCGAGACGGCGATGGAGAAGGCGTCCATCATGCCCGCGAGGGTCGAACCCTGCTTGGACATCTTCAGGAAGACCTCGCCCAGGCCGTCGTCCGGGTAGGAGTTGGCCGTCATGTAGCCCTCGGCGCCGCCGACCGTGAAGGAGGTGGTGATGCCCGGGCGGCCCTTCGGGAGGCGCTTGCGGACGGGGCGGTACTCGACGACCTTCTCGACCGCGGCGGGCGCCGCGGCGGCCTTCTCCTCGACGGCCGGGGTCTTGGTCTTGGCCGAGAGCGGCTGGCCGACCTTGCAGTTGTCGCGGTAGATGGCGAGCGCCTTCACACCGAGCTTCCACGCCTCGAAGTAGATCTCCTCGACGTCCTCGACCGAGGCGTTCTCGGGCATGTTGACCGTCTTGGAGATGGCGCCGGAGATCCACGGCTGGATCGCCGACATCATCCGGACGTGGCCCATCGGCGAGATGGACCGCTCGCCCATCGCGCAGTCGAAGACCTCGTAGTGGGCGGTCTTCAGGCCGGGGGCGTCGATCACGTTGCCGTGCTCGGCGATGTGGGCGACGACCGCCTCGACCTGCTCGTCCTGGTAGCCGAGGCGCTTCAGGGCGCGCGGCACGGTGCCGTTGACGATCTGCATCGAGCCGCCGCCGACGAGCTTCTTGAACTTGACCAGCGCGAGGTCCGGCTCGACGCCGGTGGTGTCGCAGTCCATCATCAGGCCGATGGTGCCGGTCGGGGCGAGCACGGAGGCCTGCGCGTTGCGGAAGCCGTTGGCCGCGCCGAGGCGGACGACGTCGCCCCAGGTCTCGGTGGCGGCGGCCCACACCGGGGCGTCCAGGTCGTCGACCGCGACGGCGGCGGCGTTGGCGTCCGCGTGCTGCTGCATGACCCGGCGGTGGGCGGCGGCGTTGCGGGCGTAGCCCTCGTACGGGCCGACCACGCCGGCGAGTTCGGCGCCGCGGCGGTAGGCGGTGCCGGTCATCAGCGAGGTGATGGCGCCGGCCAGGGCGCGGCCGCCCTCGGAGTCGTACGCGTGGCCGGTGGCCATCAGCAGGGCGCCGAGGTTGGCGTAGCCGATGCCGAGCTGGCGGAAGGCGCGGGTGGTCTCGCCGATCTTCTCGGTCGGGAAGTCGGCGAAGCAGATGGAGATGTCCATCGCGGTGATGACCAGCTCGACGACCTTGGCGAAGGTCCCTGCGTCGAAGGAGTCGTCGTCGCGGAGGAACTTCATCAGGTTGAGCGAGGCGAGGTTGCAGCTGGAGTTGTCCAGGTGCATGTACTCGGAGCAGGGGTTGGACGCGTTGATGCGGCCGGACTCCGGGCAGGTGTGCCAGTGGTTGATGGTCGAGTCGTACTGGATGCCCGGGTCGGCGCAGGCCCAGGCGGCCTCGGCCATCTTGCGGAACAGCTTCTTGGCGTCGACGGTCTCGATGACCTCGCCGGTCATCCGGGCGCGCAGGCCGAAGGTGGTGCCGTTCTCGACCGCGGCCATGAACTCGTCGGAGACGCGGACGGAGTTGTTGGCGTTCTGGTACTGGACGGAGGTGATGTCGTCGCCGCCCAGGTCCATGTCGAACCCGGCGTCGCGCAGGGCGCGGATCTTCTCCTCCTCCTTCACCTTGGTCTCGATGAAGGCCTCGACGTCCGGGTGGTCGACGTCCAGGACGACCATCTTCGCGGCGCGGCGGGTGGCGCCGCCGGACTTGATGGTGCCGGCGGAGGCGTCGGCGCCGCGCATGAAGGAGACCGGGCCGGAGGCGTTGCCGCCGGAGGAGAGGAGTTCCTTGGAGGAACGGATCCGGGAGAGGTTGAGGCCGGCGCCGGAGCCGCCCTTGAAAATCATGCCCTCTTCCTTGTACCAGTCGAGGATCGACTCCATGGAGTCGTCGACGGCCAGGATGAAGCAGGCGGAGACCTGCTGGGGCTGCTTGGTGCCGACGTTGAACCAGACCGGCGAGTTGAAGCTGAACACCTGGTGGAGGAGGGCGTGGGTCAGCTCGTGCTCGAAGGTCTCGGCGTCGTCCGGGGTGGCGAAGTAGCCGTGCTTCTCGCCGGCGGCGCGGTAGGTGAGCACCACGCGGTCGATGATCTGCTTGAGGCTCCACTCGCGCTGCGGGGTGCCGACGGCGCCGCGGAAGTACTTCGAGGTCACGATGTTGACCGCGTTGACCGACCAGAAGTCGGGGAACTCGACGCCGCGCTGCTCGAAGTTGATCGAGCCGTCACGCCAGTTGGTCATGACGACGTCGCGGCGCTCCCAGGTCACCTCGTCGTAGGGGTGGACGCCAGGAGTGGTGTAGATGCGCCCGATCCGCAGACCGCCCTCGGGGGCCTTGCCGGCCGCCTTGGTCCCCTTGCCGGACTTCGACCCGCGTGCGGAACCGCTCGTCGTGTCAGTCACTTCTTCTTCCTCCTCCTGGGCAAACGCCCTGGACGCCCCGATGCTTCCGGCTTACGGGGCATCCGGCGGTTCGCTTCTCCTGGTGTGCGGGCAGCCTGGAACACCGACCGCTTTCGCACGTTGTGTTGTGTTCTGTACCCGTCGAGCGGGCATGCGCCGACCGCGGACGGCCGGAGCGGTGGCCTGCCGCGGCCCTAGGGCGCGGCGGCGGGGGAGGGCAGCGCGCAGCCGTCCTCCGGGACGAAGGGCCGCTCGGCGCGGAGCTCCGCGATGGCGGCCTCGAAGTCCTCCAGGCCGTCGAAGGCCCGGTAGACCGACGCGAACCTCAGGTACGCGACGACGTCGAGCTCCTTGAGCGGGCCCAGTATGGCCAGACCGACGTCATGGGTGGACAGCTCGGCACTGCCGGAGGCGCGCACGCACTCCTCGACCCGCTGGCCCAGCTGGGCGAGCGCGTCCTCGGTGACCGGCCGGCCCTGGCATGCCTTGCGGACGCCGGAGATCACCTTCTCGCGGGAGAAGGGCTCGGTGACGCCGCTGCGCTTGATCACCATCAGGGTCGCGGTCTCCACCGTGGTGAAACGGCGGCCGCAGTCGGGGCACTGGCGGCGGCGGCGGATGGAACTGCCGTCGTCGCTGGCCCGGCTGTCCACGACCCGGCTGTCGGGATGCCGGCAGAAGGGGCAGTGCACCTGAGGACTCCCTCCCGAAGGGCATGACAGCGGACCGGGCCACTCTACGCGATGAGCAGGGGTCCACAGCAAGCTCGACCACAACCTGTGGGCCCGACCGGTGAGACTGGCACAAGATCTAGCGCTCGGGGGTCACGCCACGCCGAATGGATCCGGTTCGTCCGCAGTGTCGGCGTCGCCGCTCCGGCGGCGTGTTCCGCGGACCGGGTCGAAATCTCCAGGGCCGGTGAAATAGACTGCTGGAGTCGAACATTTAATCGATGTACACCCAAAGCCTTGATCGCGTCAGTAGACTGCTAAATAATTCACTCGAACGTGTGTTTGGCGCAACCTTTCGATAGGGGCACCAGTTGAGCAGGGCAAGGGAGAAACGCCTGTCCAATGAGGGGCCGCGATGAACACCGTAGAACTCAAGAGCAACTCCATCCCGGTGCAGGAGCGCTCCGCGCGCACCACGGACCAGCAAGGCGTGGACCACAGCATGAGCCGTAGCCAGCCGATCGAGCACGCCGCCGTGCAGGACACCGTGCTCGGCGCGCCCGCCCCCACCCGCTCCCTGCCCGGCCGCCCGCCCGGGATCCGCACCGACGAGGCCGGCCTGACGGAGCGCCAGCGCCGGGTCATCGAGGTCATCCGGGACTCCGTCCAGCGCCGGGGCTACCCGCCGTCCATGCGCGAGATCGGCCAGGCCGTCGGCCTCTCCTCCACCTCCTCCGTCGCCCACCAGCTGATGGCCCTGGAGCGCAAGGGCTTCCTCCGCCGCGACCCGCACCGCCCGCGTGCCTACGAGGTCCGCGGCGTCGAGGTCGCCCGCCCGAACACCGCCGAGACGGCCGGCCGCCCCTCGACCTCCTACGTGCCGCTGGTCGGCCGGATCGCCGCCGGCGGTCCGATCCTCGCCGAGCAGACGGTCGAGGACGTCTTCCCGCTGCCGCGTCAGCTGGTCGGCGAGGGCGAGCTCTTCGCGCTCACCGTCCGCGGCGACTCGATGATCGAGGCGGCCATCTGCGACGGCGACTGGGTCACCGTCCGCCGGCAGCCGGTCGCCGAGAACGGCGACATCGTCGCCGCCATGATCGACGGCGAGGCCACCGTCAAGCGCCTCAAGCGCGAGGACGGCAAGATCTGGCTGATGCCGCACAACCCCGCGTACGACCCGATCCCGGGCGACAACGCGACCATCCTCGGCAAGGTCGTCGCCGTGCTGCGGCGCCTCTGACGGGCAGACGCGCGGGGGCGCGGAGAACTGCGCGGGGCTCACGGCCCGCGCGGCTCCCCGCGCCCCCTTCTGTCCGTCCGGCACCCTCGCGGGCCGTCGCCGCCGCGCTCCTACTTCACCGGCTTCACCGGCGGGGCCGAGGCGTCGATCGCCGCCAGCGAGCGGCGGACCTGGTTGCGGTCGTTGGTGTACCAGAAGTCCGGCATCGACGAGCGGAAGAAGCCGCCGTACCGGGCGGTGGCCAGGCGCGGGTCGAGCACCGCCACCACACCCCGGTCGTCCGCCGCGCGGACCAGCCGGCCCGCACCCTGCGCCATCAGCAGCGCCGCATGGGTCGCCGCGACCGCCATGAAGCCGTTCCCGCCGGCCTCCTCGACCGCCTTCTGCCGGGCGCTCATCAGCGGGTCGTCCGGCCGCGGGAAGGGGATGCGGTCCATGACGACCAGCTGGCAGGCCGAACCGGGCACGTCCACGCCCTGCCAGAGCGACAGGGTGCCGAACAGGCAGGACTCGGCGTCCGAGGCGAACGCCTTGATCAGCTCGCCGAGCGTCTCCTCGCCCTGCAGCAGGATGCGGTTGTCCAGCCGCTCGCGCAGCGCCTCGGCCGCGGCCTGGGCGGCCCGCATCGAGGAGAACAGGCCGAGCGTGCGCCCGCCGGCCGCGCCGATCAGCTCGGCGAGTTCGTCCAGCATCGCCGGCCGGTCCGGTTCGCGGCCGGGCGGCGGCAGGTGCTTGGCGACGTAGAGGATGCCCTGCTTGGGGTAGGTGAACGGCGAGCCGACGTCGAGGCCGCGCCAGGACGGCGGGGCGTCCTCGCCGCCGTCGGGCTCCGGCTCGCCCGGCGTCCGCTCGTCGGGCAGCCGCCCCTCCGCCGGCAGGCCGACCGAGGCGGCCACGCCGTTGAAGTCGCCGCCCAGCTTGAGGGTCGCCGAGGTGAGCACCACCGAGCGGTCCCGGTAGAGGTTCTCCCGGAGCAGGCCGGAGACGGACAGCGGGGCGACCCGCAGCGAGGCCGTGCCGGCCCCGAAGCGGTCGCTGCGCTCGATCCACACCACGTCGTAGGCGGAGTCCTGGAGCAGCCGGTCGGCCGTCTCGTGCAGCGACTCGGCGGAGGCCATGGCCTGCTTGCGCACCGCGTCCTCGTCGGAGAGCGAGCGGTCCCGCGTCTCGCCGAGCGAGGTGATGACCTGGCGGGCGGCGTCCCGGATCGCCGTGACGGCGTAGGCGAGGTACTCGGGCAGCTCCTCGACCCGGCCGGGCTGCGCGGTCTCCATCAGCCCGTGGTAGTTCTCGGCGGCGGCCTGGAGGGCGTCCACCGACTTCTCGTTGGCGAGCTTGGCGGACCGCCGGACGGCCCGGTTCACCGCGTGCACGGTGAGCTCGGCGGTGGCGGCGCCGGTCACCCGGTTCACCAGCTCGTGCGCCTCGTCGATGATCAGCAGCCCGTGCTCGGGCAGCACCGGGGCGCCCTCGATGGCGTCGATCGCCAGCATCGCGTGGTTGGTGACGACGACGTCCGCCACCTTGGCCCGCTCGCGCGCGGCCTCGGCGAAGCACTCCTGGCCGTACGGGCACCTGGAGGCGCCGAGGCACTCGGAGGAGCTGACGGAGAGCTGGGCCCAGGCCTTGTCGGAGACGCCCGGCGAGAGGTCGTCCCGGTCTCCGGTCTCCGTCTCGTCCGCCCAGTCGCGCAGCCGCACGACGTCCTGGCCGAGCTTGCTGCTCGGGCCGCCGAGCACCTCGGCGGCGTCGAACAGGCCCTCGCCCTCGTCCGCCGGGGTGCCCTCGTGCACCCGGTGCAGGCACAGGTAGTTGGAGCGGCCCTTGAGCATCGCGAAGAGCGGGCGGCGGCGCAGCACGGGGTGCAGGGCGTCAACCGTCCGCGGCAGGTCGCGTTCGACGAGCTGGCGCTGCAGGGCGAGGGTGGCGGTGGCGACCACGACGCGGTCGCCGTGGGCGAGGGCGGGCACCAGGTAGGCGAGGGACTTTCCGGTGCCGGTGCCGGCCTGGACGAGGAGGTGTTCGCCCTCGTCGACCGCGTCCGCGACGGCCTCGGCCATCCTGACCTGGCCGGGGCGCTCGACGCCGCCGACCGCGGTGACGGCGGCGTGCAGCAGCTCGGGGATGCGGGAGCGCGGAACGGGGGCCGGTGTCTCGTCGCCCGGCAGGGGCAGGGGTGCGGAGTCGTTCGTCATGACGCCGCCCACCTTATTGCGCGCCGCCGACAATCGGTGCGCGCTGCGGCGGGTGGGGTCGGCCCGCCCGCCGGGCAGGGCGCCCCGTGCGCCCCGGCCCGGCGGGCCGCCCCGGCGGGTCTGCGGGGGTGCTCAGGCGCCGCCCGGCGGGGCGAAGCTGGTCCAGGCGGTGCGGGCGGGCAGCGGGTGGAGCTCCTTGCCGGCGACGGCGTTGAGGATGACGGCGGCGCGGTGGGCGCCGAGGCCCAGGTCGGGGGTGCCCACGCCGTGGGTGTGCAGCTCGGCGTTCTGCACGTAGAGGCCGCCGGTGAGTTCGGGCCGGGTGGCGACGCGGTGGTCCAGGTCGACCCGGTAGCGGCCCCGCTCGTCCCAGTCGATGAGGGCGGCGATCGGGTCGAGGGCGTCGGGGCGGGTGGCGCGGTAGCCGGTGGCGAGCACCACGGCGTCGGTGCGCAGGACGTGGTCGGCGCCGGAGTCGGTGTGCCGGCAGTGGAGTTCGAGGCCGCCGTAGGGCCCGGTGCGGGCGGCGGTGACGGCGGTGCCCGGGACGATCTCGACCGGGTCGCCGCCGGGTGGGCGGCCGACGGAGCGCTCGTACAGCAGGTCGTGGATCTCGGCGAGGGTCTCGGCGCTGGCGGCCTTGTGGAGCTGCCACTGGGCGGGCACCAGGTCGTCGCGGACCTCGCGCGGGAGGCTGTGGAAGTAGCGGGTGTAGTCGGGGGTGAAGTGCTCCAGGCCGAGCTTGGAGTACTCCATGGGGGCGAGGGCGCGGGTGCGGCTCAGCCAGCGCAGCCGGGTGCCGTCGTCGGCGCGGCGGCGCAGCAGGTCGAGGAAAACCTCGGCGCCGGACTGGCCGGAGCCGAGGACGGTGATGTCGCGGGCGCCGTCGAGGCTGTCACGGCGTTGGAGGTAGTCGGCGGAGTGCCAGACCCGGGGGTGGCCTGCGAGGTCGGCGAAGGCGGCCGGCCGGTGCGGGCGGGTGCCGA
This sequence comes from Kitasatospora arboriphila, assembly GCF_039528095.1. Lineage (NCBI taxonomy): Bacteria > Bacillati > Actinomycetota > Actinomycetes > Kitasatosporales > Streptomycetaceae > Kitasatospora > Kitasatospora arboriphila. Next base: position 35,825 of record NZ_BAAALD010000014.1, on the reverse strand, counting down.
CGCCGAGGACGACGTTGCGGGCGCGGATCTCCTCGCCGCCGGCCTCGGCGCGGAACAGCCGCTCGGCGGTGTCCCAGCGCAGGGCGGTGACGGGGGCGCCGAAGCGGCAGTTGGGCAGCCGGTGGGCGACCCAGCGGCAGTAGTGGGCGTACTCGCGGCGGGAGAGCTGGAAGCGCTCGGCGAAGTAGAAGGGGTAGAGGCGTTCCTGGTGCCGCAGGTAGTTGAGGAAGCTCCAGGGGCTGGTGGGGTCGACCAGGGAGACCAGGTCGGCGAGGAAGGGCACCTGCATCCGGGCGCCCTCGACGAGCATGCCGGGGTGCCAGCGGTACTCGGGCTCGGCCTCGCAGAAGAGCGCGGAGACGGCGTCGGCGGCGCCGTGGGCGAGGGCGGCGAGGGAGAGGTTGAACGGGCCGATGCCGACGCCGAGCAGGTCGTACGGTTCGCCGCCCTCGCGGGGGGCGGGGAGCGGGCGGGGGCCGGGCCGGGAACGGACCATCAGTGCGGCGCGCTTGTCGGGGAGTTCGAGTTCGCCGGCCTGCCGGAAGCCGGCCCGTTCGAGGGAGCGGCGGCAGGCGGTGTTGCGGAGGTCGGGTTCGGCGAGCACCCGGTGGCAGTCGGGGCGGTGGGCGAGGACGTGGTCGGCGAGGGCGGTGAGCAGGACGGCACCGAGGCCGCGGCCGCGGGCCGCGGGCGGGCCGAGCAGCAGGTGGAGGCCGGTGTCGTGGGGGCGCGCCGGGTAGTGGGCGGCGATCGGGTCGAGGTCGGCCCGGTAGATCTCCCAGTAGCTCATCGGGGTGCCGTCGAGCAGGCCGAGGCAGGGCAGGCTGCGGCCGTCGCCGTCGAGTTGGGCGCGCAGGTGCCGCTCGGTGCGGTCGGGCGGCCCGGCGAGCTGCCACCAGGTGTCGACGGCGGGGTCGTTCATCCAGCCGGCGATCAGCGGGAGGTCGTCGGGCAGCCGGACGGGGCGGAGCCGGAACTCGCCGGCGGGGGTGGCGATCGGGCCGTGGTCGGCGACGCCGTCCGGCGGGGCGGGGCGCTCCCCCGGTGCCGGAGCCGCCGGGGTCGGGGCGGTGGCCGGGGTCATGCGGCGGCCACCGGGTTGGGGATGTCGACGTAGACGGACTGCGTCTCGACCGGGCCGACGAGTTCGTCGAGGCCGTGCAGCCGGGTGAGCAGGTTGGCCTTGCAGCGCAGGGTGGCGGCGGTGAGCAGGTGGGCGGGCAGGGCGGAGCCGGTGGCGGCGGCGCGCGGGCCGGCGAGGAAGCGGCGCAGGGCGGCCAGCAGCACCTCCTCGTCGGCGAGCCGCTGGGCGCCGAGGGCGCCGATCAGGCCGAGGACGTGGTTGATGCCGAGGTAGTAGGCGAAGCGCTCGTCGGCGACCCGGTCGGGGACGAAGGTGTCGCTGGTGCTGCCGAGGCCGGGCAGCCGGGCGGTGAGCCGTTCGGCGGCGGAGGCGCGGTAGTAGTAGCCCTGGTTGTCGCGGTAGCGGCCGCCGACGGGCCAGCCGTCCCGGTCGAGCAGGACGAGGCTGTTCTGCTGGTGCGCCTCCAGGGCGATGCCGGCGGTGCCGTCGAGCCAGAGGACGGGCAGGACGACGGCGTCGAGGTAGCGCAGGAACCATTCGGCAGCGACGGTGCCCGGGCGGCGGCCGGTGCGGTCGGCGAGGACCGCGAGGAGGCGGCCGAGGTGCGAGTCGAGCCGCTGCCCGGCGGGGTGCTCGGCGAGCAGGCCGGCGAGGCAGTGGACGCGGTCGGCGGGGCCGAACGGCTGGTGGCGCAGCACGGTGGACAGCCCGTCGGGGTCGGTGAGGCCGGGGTGGTCGACGCCGATCCAGGCGGGGTCGCGGACGATGTCGAAGCCGGGGTGGGCGGCCCGCCACTCGGCGGCGAGGCCGGCTTCGAGCAGGCGGTGGACCTCCGTGCCGCGGTGGAGTTCCTTGCGGAGGTTCTCGCGGCGGGAGTTGGTGATCCGCAGGCCGAGCGAGAGCTTGAGCATCCAGGGGGTGCCGGGGCGGGTGACGGTGCGGACGGAGGAGGTGGGGTGCCAGGGGTCGCCGTGCGGGCCCAGGTCGTGCAGCAGGCCCTGGTCGAGCAGGGCGGCGACGGCGGGGCGCAGCGCGAGTTCGCGGGCCTGCCAGGGGTGGAGCGGCAGGGCGGCGGTGCCGGGCGGCAGGAGGCGGGGGGCGGCGAGGAGCCGTTCGGTGATCCGGTCGGCGCTCTCCGCGGTGGCGGAGTCGGCGGCGAGCAGGGTGCGGTCGACGGCGTACCAGTGGAGGCGGAAGGAGCCGTGGAGTTCGGGCGAGTAGGCGCGGCTCTCGGCGGGGCCGAGGCCGTCGCGGCTCTTGGGGGTGGGGTGCAGGGGGTGGCCGAGCAGCAGGGCCTGTTCGGAGCGGAGGAAGGGGGTGTGGCCGGCGGGGTCGGCGGCGGTGCGGCGGTGGGCGAGGATCTCGGTGGTGCGGGCGACGGAGTCGGCGACCCGGGCGGCGAGGTCGGCGATCCGGCCGGGGTCGGTGTGCCGGCCGTCGCCGTCGGCGGTGCGGGCGAGCAGGGCGGTGGCGGTGACGGCGTCGACGGGTGCGGCGGGGCCGCCGGGCCCGGTGCCGACGGTGGCGGGGCCGAAGCGGTGGCGGCCGCACGGCGACCAGTAGCGGACGGGGGCGCTGAGCCGGGCGGCGCCGCCGAGGACGGGGGCGTTGAGGCGTCCGGCGGCGTCGGGCCGGGTGCCGGTCTCACGGGCCCAGCAGCGCAGGACGGCTTCGGTGGTGGCGTGTTCCGCGGCGGTGGCGGGGTCGGGGTGGAGCAGCGGGTCGTCCGTCCCGGGGTGGTCCGGCGGGTCGGGAAGGGGGCCGGGAAGGGGGTCGGGAAGGGAGTCGTGCAGGGGGTCGTCGGGGGTGCGGCGTGCTCGGGGGGCAGCTGGTCCGGGCGGTGCGGCGGGGGTCGGGGCTCCGGTGAGGGCGGTGCTCAAGGCTGCTCCTTGGGTGCGCGCCGTCGGCCGGCGCGGGGTCGAACGGGTGCGGCGGGGGGGACGGCACCCGGAAGGCGACAGGTAAGGGTTACCTTCCTGGGGCGCCCGACCACAAAAGCTCCTCACTCGTTGTGGTGAAACGGAGCCGTTTGCTCACCCGTGGGGGTGGTGTGTGCTGACGGTGCGTCCGGGTCACGGTTCGGTGACCTCTTGTCAACCGGCGTGCACCCCGGCGACGTGGGCCGTGCCGGTGATGGCAGACTTCACCGGCGGCGATTCGGCCGCAGCGACGTCAGGGGGGACGTGGCCATGGCACACATCGGACGGGCGGGGCCGCTCGCGGCACTCGCCGCGGCACTGCTGCTCACCGTCGCGGCCTGCACTCCGGAGGGCGGGGGCACGCCGGAGCCGTCGGGCAGCGCCGCATCGGCACGGGCGGGCCGGCTGAAGCTGCCGACCGACCTGCCCTCGGGGCTGCTCGCGGGGCTGCCGCGGAGCTGGGACGAGCTGCGCCACTGGACGTACGCGGACTGGGACAGGTGGGCGTCCGCGCACGTCTTCCGCAACCCGGTGGTGCGGGACCTGTGGAATCCGGACCGGATGGACGCCGCCGCCCCGCAGCAGCCGGCACCGCCCACGGTGCCGCCCACCGCGCCGCCGCCCGGGGACGGGAGCGCCGAGCCCGATCCGACGCCGGTGCCGGCCGTCCCGGTGGAGCGCCCGTACACCCGCTACCCGGCCTCCGGGAAGGTGTTCAGCAACGCGCCGGGCGGCGGCATCGGCCAGTGCTCGGCGACGGTGGTCGCCGATCCGTCGCACCCGGGGAAGTCCAACCTGGTCTGGACGGCCGCGCACTGCGTCCACCAGGGCAAGGGCGGCGACTGGTTCAAGAACATCATCTTCGTGCCGGCCTACAACAGTTCGGGCGCGGCGAGCGGCGGCCGCAGGGCCCCGCTCGCCGAGGTGGCGCCGCTCGGCCAGTGGTGGGCCGACAAGGTGGTGACCTCGCCGCTGTGGCCGGCCGAGGGCGGGCACAGCGGGGACGCCGCCAACCAGTACGACTTCGCGGTGCTGCGGGTGCACGACCCGCAGGACCCTTCGAAGTCGCTGGAGGAGGCGATCGGCACCGCCGTACCGGTGTGGTTCGACGCACCGCGCGAGCAGTTGCGGATCTCCGCCTGGGGCTATCCGGCGGTCAAGCCGTTCAACGGCCAGGAGTTGGACCGATGCGACGGCGGCCGGCCCACCCGGCTGTCCTTCGACGCGGCCCGCCCGGCGATGCTCACCATCGGCTGCACCATGACCGCCGGTGCCAGCGGCGGCGGCTGGTTCGCACCGATGCCGGACGGCCGGACCGCCCTGGTCAGCAACACCTCGATCGGCACCGGGGCGCACACCACCCTGAGCGGCCCCTACCTGGAGAAGGTCGCCCAGCAGGCACTCGCCTGGATCTCCCAGAAGTAGACCCGCCCGACCGCAGGACCGCCCGACCGACAGACACGCACCGACGCGGCCGGCGGCTCCGGGGCACTCCCCCGGTGCTGCCGACCGCCGGAACATCGACACAGCAGACGGGGACAGAGATGCCTTCCACCTTCCGCAGGACCGCAGCCGCCGCCGCGGCGGCCGCCGTGCTCACCCTCACCGCGACCGCCTGCGACCCGGAGGCCGGCGGCGGCGCCGACGCGGCCGCGCCGGCCTCGGCCTCGGCCTCGGGCGCCGCCAAGCCCGGTCTCGACCTGACCGAGGCGCTGAAGAACCTGAAGAACTGGACCACGGACGACTGGGCGAAGTGGGCCGGTGCGCACGGCTTCACCGCGGAGAAGCTCAAGGGCTTCTGGGACCGGGCCCGGATGGACAAGGCGCAGGGCATGGAGACCCAGGACGCCGCCCTGCAGTCCGAGAAGACCGCTCCGGAGAACGACCCGCAGCCGCCGGCGAAGATCCCCGCCAAGGCGCAGCCGCACCCGTACTCCCCGGCCTCCGCGGTGCTGGGCAAGATCTTCATGCAGGTGGACGCGCAGACCAGCGCGGTCTGCTCCGGCACGGTGATCAGCGACCCGGCGCACCCCGGCAAGTCCAACCTGGTGTGGACGGCCGCGCACTGCCTGCACGAGGGCAAGGGCGGCACCTGGTTCAAGAAGATGGCGTTCGTGCCCTCGTACAACCGCTCCGGCGCCGCGTCGAAGGGCCGCGAGGCGACCTTCGAGCAGGTCGCGCCGTACGGTGCCTGGACGGCCGACTACGCGGTGGTCTCCCCGCAGTGGGCGGAGGAGGGCGGCGAGCGCGGCGGCCCCGCCAGCCAGTACGACTTCGGCATCCTCCGGGTGCACAACGAGGACTCCTCCGACGGCCGTTCGCTGGAGGAGGCGGTCGGCAGCTCGGTGCCGGTGTGGTTCGACGCGCCGCGCGCCCAGATCGCCGGGGTCTCCGCGTACGGCTACCCGCAGGGGGCGCCCTTCGACGGCCGGGAGCTGGAGTTCTGCGACTCGCGGGTGAAGCCGGCCCGGCTCTCCTTCGACGCCGAGCGGCCGACGATGTACGTGATCGGCTGCACCATGACGGGCGGTTCCAGCGGCGGCGGCTGGTTCGTGCTGCGCAACGGCAAGCCGTCGCTGGTCAGCAACAACTCGATCGGCCCGCGTCCGGCGGCCTGGATGGCCGGCCCGGCGCTCGGCGCACAGGCGAAGGCGATGTTCGACTACATGAGCACCCTGAAGCGGTGACCTGAGAACGGAGCGGGCCCCGCACCCCTCGGTGGGGTGCGGGGCCCGCGGCGTTCGCGGTGCGCCGTTGTCAGGCCTGGGCCACCACGGCGAAGCGCTCCAGCTCGGCGGCCAGCACGGCCGCCACCTTGGCGTGCAGCAGGGTGCCGTCGCCGGTGTGCTCGGTGGAGATCAGCTCGCCCTCCGCGTGCACCCGGGAGACCAGGTCGCCGCGGGTGTACGGGACGAGCACCTGCACCTCGACGGCCGGGCGGGGCAGCTCGTCGTCGATGAGCTGCAGCAGTTCGTCGATGCCCTGGCCGCTGCGGGCCGACACCACGATGGCGTGCGGCTCGCGTCGCAGCAGGCGCTGCAGCACCGCCGGGTCGGCGGCGTCGGCCTTGTTGATCACCACGATCTCGGGCACGTCCTGTGCCTCGACCGAGACGATCACCTCGCGGACGGCGGCGAGCTGGGTCTCCGGCTCGGGGTGCGAGCCGTCGACCACGTGCAGGATGAGGTCGGCGTCGGCGACCTCCTCCATGGTGGAGCGGAACGCCTCGACCAGGTGGTGCGGCAGGTGGCGGACGAAGCCGACGGTGTCGGCGAGCGTGTACAGCCGGCCGCTCGGGGTCTGGGCGCGCCGGACGGTCGGGTCCAGGGTGGCGAACAGCGCGTTCTCCACCAGGACGCCGGCCCCGGTCAGCCGGTTGAGCAGGGAGGACTTGCCGGCGTTGGTGTAGCCGGCGATGGCCACGGACGGCACCTGGTGGCGCTTGCGCTCCTGGCGCTTGGTGTCGCGGCCCTTCTTCATGTCGGCGATCTCCTTGCGGAGCTTCGCCATCTTCTCGCGGATCCGGCGCCGATCGGTCTCGATCTTGGTCTCACCGGGACCACGGGTGGCCATGCCGCCGCCCGAGGAGCCGGAGCCACCGCCACCCATCTGCCGGGAGAGCGACTGACCCCAGCCGCGCAGGCGCGGCAGCATGTACTGCATCTGCGCCAGGGAGACCTGGGCCTTGCCCTCGCGGGACTTGGCGTGCTGGGCGAAGATGTCGAGGATCAGGGCCGTCCGGTCGACGACCTTCACCTTGACGACGTCCTCGAGGTGGATCAGCTGGCCGGGGGTGAGCTCACCGTCGCAGACGACGGTGTCGGCGCCGGTGGAGGCGACGATGTCGCGCAGCTCCTGCGCCTTGCCGGAGCCGATGTAGGTGGCCGCGTCGGGCTTGTCACGGCGCTGGATCACACCGTCCAGCACCTCGGAACCGGCCGTCTCGGCGAGCGCGGCCAGCTCGGCCAGCGAGTTCTCGGCCTCGTCGGCCGTGCCGTCCGTCCACACGCCGACGAGCACCACGCGCTCCAGGCGGAGCTGGCGGTACTCGACTTCGGTGACGTCCTGGAGCTCGGTCGACAGGCCGGCCACGCGGCGCAGGGCCGCGCGCTCGGAGCGGTCGTACTGTTCCCCGTCGTAGTGGTCGAGGTCCTCGTCGATCGCCGCGAGGTCCTCGTCCATCAGGGCACCGGCCCTGAGGTCGGCGAGCCGGCGGGCGGACTCGCGCGTCTGGGTGCGGCTGTCGAACGTGGAGGTCATCTCATCCTTTGCGGTGTCGGGAGGCCGGCGCAGACGGACTGCGTCGAGGAGTCTGCCCGGCTGCCGCCCCTTCTACCGTCGGGCGGGACGAGCTACCCCTGCGGACCGCCGGCGGCACCGGAGCTACTGCCTCCGGACAACGCCGCGGACCGGCCGTGCATTCCCCACGATGGTCGCACGGCCCCGTCCGCCGGGTCACCCCCATTTCGCCCCGCGGCCACCTCGGCGGCACCGTCCGGCGGGTCGGCGGCGGGGCCGTCGGCGGCGTCCTCGCGGGGCGCGCCGGCCCGGTAGACGTCGTACACGCCGGGGACGCGCAGCATCGCGCGCATCACCGCGGGCAGCGTCTCGGCGCCGGGCAGTTCGATCGTGTAGCTGTGCCGGACCCGCAGGTCGCGGGGGGCCTCGACGTCGGCGGAGAAGATGCCGACGCCCTCGCCGGAGATGGCGGCGGTGAGGTCGGCCAGCAGCCGCGGGCGGTTCAGCGCCTCGGCCTGCAGGGCGACCCGGTAGCCGTTCGGCGGTGCGGCGCCGGGGACCCAGGTCAGCCGGAGCGGACCGCGGCCGTCCTCGCGCATCCGCTCGCCGACCGGGCAGCCGGTGCGGTGGACGGCGACGGCACCGCCGCGGATCGGGTAGCCGGTGACCGCGTCCGGGGGTACGGGGGTGCAGCAGCGGGCGAGCCGGACGGGTGTGCCGGGGCGGCCGGCCACGGCGACCGGGGCGCGGCCGCGGACGCCCGCCGGGGGGTGTGGCAGTGGTTGGGGCACCGGTCTGCCGTCGGCGGGGCCGGTCTCCACCTCCGGCGCGGCGGCCGGGAGGCCGGCCAGCCGGCCGCCGTCGGCGAGGCGGGCGGCGGGGGTGCGGGCGTGCTCCAGCCAGTCGGCGGAGGGGCCCGGCGGTTCGCCGGTCGGGGCGGTCAGCACGGCCACCATGTCGCCGTCGCGCAGCACGGTGGAGAGGGTGGCGAGCCGGCCGTTGACCCGGGCGCCGATACATCGGTGGCCGGTCTCCTCGCCGAGCAGGTAGGCGGCGTCCACGCAGCTGGCGCCGACCGGCAGGTGGAGGGTGTCGCCCTCCTCGGTGACGACGGTGATCTCGCCGTCGTCGGCGAGGGTGTCCCGCAGCGTCGACCAGAAGGCGTCCGGATCCGGCGTCTCCTGCTGCCAGGCGAGCAGCCGGCTGAGCCACCCAGGTCTCGCGGGGTCGGTGCGGTCGAGTTCGTCGCCGCCGGCCGGGGCGCCGGAGGCGGCCGGGGTGCCCGTCGCGGCCGGCGGCGCGGCGGCCGCCCGGTCGGCGGGCTGGTGCGGGTCGCCGAGCGCGACCACGCCGAACTCGGCCACCCGGTGCATCTGCCGGGTGCGGACCAGCACCTCGGCCACCTCGCCGCCGGGCAGCTGCACCGCGGTGTGCAGCGACTGGTAGAGGTTGAACTTGGGGGCCGCCACGAAGTCCTTGAACTCGCCGGGCAGCGGCGTCCAGCAGGTGTGGAGCTCGCCGAGGACGGCGTAGCAGTCCGCGTTCTCCTCGACGACGACCAGCAGCCGTCCGAAGTCCGCCGGCTGCAGGGCCTGCGGCCGGCCGTCCGGGCCGGCCGCGGCCGCCCGCTTGAGCATCACCCGGTGCACCGACACGCAGTGCCGGGGGCGGACGGTGACCTCGGCGGGCACCCCGGCCTCGGCGAGCTGGCGGGCGAGCGTCCCGGCGAAGGGCTGCAGCAGTTCGTCCGGCCGGGCCTCGTGCGCGGCGACCACGGCGCGCGTCCGGGCGTACTCCTCCGGGTGGAGGGTGGCGAAGACGATGTCCTCGAGCTCGGTCTTGAGCACCTGGATGCCGAGGCGCTCGGCGAGCGGGATGAGGACGTCCCGGGTGACCTTGGCGATCCGTACGCGGCTGGCGGGCTTCATGTGCCGGATGGTGCGCATGTTGTGCAGCCGGTCGGCGAGCTTGATGACCATCACCCGGACGTCGTCGCCGGTGGCGACGAGCATCTTGCGGAAGGTCTCCGCCTCGGCGGCGGCACCGAAGTCCACCTTCTCCAACTTGGTGACGCCGTCGACCAGGTAGGCCACCTCGGGCCCGAAGTCGGCGGCCACCTGATCGAGCGTCACCTCGGTGTCCTCGACCGTGTCGTGCAGCAGCGAGGCGACCAACGTGGTGGTCTCGGCGCCGAGTTGGGCGAGGATCATGGTGACGGCGAGCGGGTGGGTGATGTACGGCTCGCCGCTCTTGCGGGTCTGGCCGCGGTGGCCCTCCTCGGCGAGCCGGTAGGCCCGTGCGAGCAGGGCGAGGTCGGCCTGCGGATGGTGGCGGCGGTGCGCCTGCACGATCGGCTCGATGGCGTCCGGAACGGGGGCGCGGCCGGTGGCCAGCAGGGCGGCGCGGCCCGCCCGGGTCAGCGCGCTGCGGCTCAGCCGGCCGAGCGGGCGCCTGGACGCGGCGCCGGGCTGAGCGGTCTCGATCGGTCCTGCTTCGATGGCCATCCGCACCTCCGGCAGCGATCACCGGAGCGGACTCCCGACCCGGTGGTCCATGCTACCGAGGACAGCACGATCCGCGACGCAATGCTCCCGGTCCGTGACCAGGATCACCCGATCGGGCGGATTCGCCCACGACCGGAACGGGAAAACACCGCGCTCCGGCCGGAGCTGACGGACCGCCGGACACCTCCGTACGCGGACGGCCCTGCGGACGCCCGCCGGCGGCCCGCTGGTGTGGAGTCGACGGGCCGTCGGGCGGAAGGGCGGCGGGAAGGGCGCAGGGAGGGCGGGCAGGCGCGCGAGTGGGCCCCAGGCCGGGGCCGCGGATCAGGCCGGCAGGCCGGCCAGCCAGGCCGGGTCCAGGGTGCCGGAGGCGACGATCTCGGCGGGGCCGGTCATCTCCACCCGGCCGTCCGGGAACTCCTCGATCACCAGCCGGCCGCCGGGCAGGTCCACGGTGTAGCTGACGGCCTCGCCGGTGACGGCCGGGTCGATCCCGTCGCGGCGCGCGGCGGCGACGGCCACCGCACAGGCGCCGGTGCCGCAGGAGCGGGTCTCGCCGGAGCCGCGCTCGTGCACCCGCATCGCCACGTGCCGCGGGCCCCGGTCGACCACGAACTCCACGTTCACGCCGTCCGGGTAGACCCCCTCGGGGGCGGTGCGCGGCGCGGTGTACAGATTCCCGGCGTCGTCCAGGCTGTCGACGAAGGCGACCGCGTGCGGATTGCCCATGTTGACGTTGCGGGCGGGCCAGACCCTGTCGTCCACCGCGACCTCGATGCCGTCCGGACCGGGGAGCAGCGCGCGGCCCATGTCGACGGTGACCTCGCCGGGCGTGCCGTCGGCGGCGGGCCCGGCGACCCGGACCTGCCGGACGCCGGCCCGGGTGGCGACCGCGAGCGCACCGGGCTTCGCCAGCCCGGCCTGCACCAGGTAGTGGGCGAAGACCCGCACGCCGTTGCCGCACATCTCGGCGATCGAGCCGTCGGAGTTGCGGTAGTCCATGAACCACTCGGCCTCGCCGGCCAGGTGGGCGGCGGCCGGGTCGGCGGCGGAGCGCACCACCCGCAGCAGACCGTCGCCGCCGATGCCCGCGCGGCGGTCGCACAGCCGGGCGACCGTGGCGGGGCCGAGGTCGAGGCGGCCGTCCGGGTCGGGGACGATCACGAAGTCGTTCTGGGTGCCGTGGCCCTTGAGGAAGGGGAGGCCGGTTCCGGTGGGTGCGCTCACAGGGCCGATGGTACTGATCAGCCGCGCAGGTGGACGACCCGCCAGAGGGCCAGCGCCACGGCCGCGCCCGCGATCAGGGTGTAGGCCATGATCGCCCGCCAGCTCGCACGGGTGCCGCTGCCGCGCCGGGGCAGGCCCGGCCACTTGTAGCCGGCCCGCCGGGCGGCCATCGCACCCCAGCCACCGGAGGCCGCGGTGAGCAGCAGGCCGAGCATGCCGATCATCGAGGAGGCGGCGTCGCCGGAGAAGGCCAGCGGGAAGGCGAACATCAGGGAGCCGAAGGTGGCCATCAGCACGATCGGCAGCAGCTGCCACCAGCGCAGTCGGCGGCGCGGCCGGATCTCCCGCTCGTGCACGACGCCGGGGGCGGCGAGGTCCTCGATGGCGGGCAGCGCGATCGCGTAGGACGTGGGGACCACGAGCTCGGACAGCACCTGCTCGCTGCCCTGCCTGAGCTCCTCGGTTTCGGGGCCGGTACCCGTCGACACGCGGCCTCCCCTGACGGATCGACACGAGTTCACGGACTCGTGAACGGAGGAGCCGGCCCGCGCAGACCGACCCCCGGTACTGACGATGATGGCATGTCCAAGGTTGCCGACAGGGCGTCGTACCGGGTCTCCGGGTGATCCGTGGCCATGACGTGATCCGGCTGTAACCGCCGGTTCGTCGTGCACCTGCCGTTGCGTGCGCAGCTGCACGAACGACATGGCCGGAAAGCGCCCCCGCGGCCTCCGGGGCCGCGCCGGGCGTCCTCGGGGGCACTCCCGGAGGGTACTCCCCCGGGGCGGGCCGCGGACGGGCCGCGGGTCAGGCGCCGATCAGCTCCAGCGAGCGCGCCAGCAGCTCGACGGGGTCGGCGCCGGCCGGGCGGTCCAGCCAGTGGATGCGGTCGTCGCGGCGGAACCAGGACTCCTGGCGGCGGGCGAACCGCCGGGTGGCGCGGACGGTCTCGGCGCGGGCCTCGTCCTCGGTGCACTCGCCGGCGAAGAAGGCCAGCACCTGCTGGTAGCCCAGCGCCCGGGAGGCCGTCCGCCCCTCGCGCAGCCCGGCCTTCTCCAACTCCCTCACCTCGTCGAGGAGTCCGGCCTGCCACATGCGGTCGACCCGCAGCTCGATCCGCTCGTCCAGCTCGGGCCGGGGCACCCGGACGCCGATCTGCACGGTGTCGTAGACGGCGGTGTGGCCGGGCAGGTTGGCGGTGAACGGCCGCCCGGTGATCTCGATGACCTCCAGTGCCCGGACGATCCGCCGGCCGTTGCCGGTCAGGATCGCCTCGGCGGCCGCCGGGTCCAGCGCGGCGAGTCGGCGGTGCAGCGCCCCGGGGCCGTTTTCGGCCAGCTCGGCCTCCAGTCGGGCGCGTACGGACGGATCGGTGCCGGGGAACTCCATCTCGTCCACGGCCGCCCGCACGTACAGGCCGGAGCCGCCGACGAGGACGGGGGTGCGGCCGGCCGCGAGCAGCCGGTCGATCTCGGCGCGGGCCAGCCGCTGGTACTCGGCGACGCTGGCCGCCTCGGTGACGTCCCAGATGTCCAGCAGGTGGTGCGGGATGCCGCCGCGCTCCTCCTCGGTGAGCTTGGCGGTGCCGATGTCCATGCCCCGGTAGAGCTGCATCGAGTCGGTGTTGACCACCTCGCCGCCGAGGGCCCTGGCGATCGCCACGGCGAGGTCCGACTTGCCGGCTGCGGTGGCGCCGACGACGGAGACGACGCGGGAGGGGGCGGGGCTGGAGCTGCTCACCCGCCCAGTCTCCCAAACCCTGCGGCGGAGTTCGCACCACCGTATCGTTTTGTCCGATTACGCCCGGTTTGTCGGGGAGAACAACCGGGCACATCCGAGCGTTGGAGGAAATGGGACGCCGGCCCGCCGGGTCCGGCCCTCCCCCACCGGACGAGGAGACCAGCCATGGGACTGAAGGACAGCCTCAAGGTCAAGGCCGACGAGCTCAAGGTCAAGGCGAGCGAACTCACCGGCCGGCACGAGGAGAAGATCGACGACGTCGTCGACAAGACCGGCCAGGCCGTCGACAAGGCGACCAAGCACAAGTACCACGAGAAGATCGAGCACGGCACGGCCAAGGCGAAGCACATGGTCAACGACTTCGCGACCAAGCCGGACGCGGGCAAGACCTCCTGACCGCGGCGCCCCGCGGGGCGGAACCCGCGCGGCCGGGGCCGGGGCTCAGCGCCAGGAGGCCACGAGGTAGCCCACGCCGTACGGGGCCTCGTCGTGGAGCAGCCGGCCGCCCAGGCCCGCGCCCTCGGCGGCGCCGGCCAGCACCTGCCAGGGCGCCCGCCCGTCGGCCTGCAGCTCGGCCGAGAGCTGCGGGTCGAGGGCGGCCAGCGCGGCGGTGCCGGCCGCGGCCAGGGCGGCCGACACCGCCGCGTCGTAGGCCTCGGAGCGTTCATCCCAGTAGCCCGGGGCCTTCACCGAGCGGCAGGCGCTGCCGCCGCCCAGCACCAGCAGGCCGACCCGGTCCGCGAGGTCGGCCAGGCCCTTGCCGAGGCCGGCCAGGCGGTCCGGGGCGGTGTCGGGGCGGACGGCGCAGGCGTGCGCGGGCAGCGCGGCGCCGGCCTCGGCGAGCAGCCAGGCGCCGACGGTCAGCGAGGGCGCGAGCTCGGGGCCGGACACGCCGGCGGCGGGCAGCCGCACCGCGAGGTCCACCCCGTAGCGGCGGAACGACCCGGCCCCGCCCTCCGTCCAGACCTCCGCCTTCGGGCCCGTCCCGACCAGGACGATCAGCTCGGCCCCGGAGTCGAGCAGCTCCCCCACCGCCTCCGCGCAGGCGGCCCGCAGCCCGTCGAGCTCGGGCGCGGCACCGGCCGCCACCTCCGGAACGATCAACGGCGGACAGGGGCACACGGCGGCGGCAACCAGCATGCCGATCACTCTAGTCGGCACGGGCCCGCCGAAGACCCGCGGCGAACCCCACGGGGCGACGTGGGCACCCCCGGCCGGAGGGCGGGGAAACCGCGCGCGGCGGAAGGCACTGACCGCCGCGCGGATCCCGACGGGAACGTCAGTCGCAGCCGCACCCCGGCCCCGCCGGGGCCGCGGCCGGCACCGGGGCGCCGATCGTCGGGAGGCCGAGCATCACGCCGGCCGGCTTGGCGGCCGGGGCGGCCTGCCGCTTCTCCCAGGCGTCGCCGGCCCGGGTGCGCCGGACGCCGATCGGGGCGCCCTCCGCGAGGAGGTGGTGCGGGGCGGCGTAGGTGATCTCGACGGTCACCACGTCGCCGGGCCGGACGCCCTCCGCGGGCCGGGTGAAGTGCACCAGCCGGTTGTCGGGGGCGCGGCCGGAGAGCCGGTCCGTCCGGTCGTCCTTCTTGCCCTCGCCCTCGGCGACGAGGATCTCCAGCCGGCGGCCGACCTGCTTCTTGTTCTCCTCCCAGGAGATCTCCTCCTGGAGGGCGATCAGCCGGTCGTAGCGCTCCTGGACGACCGCCTTCGGGATCTGGCCGTCCATCTCGGCGGCCGGGGTGCCGGGCCGCTTGGAGTACTGGAAGGTGAAGGCGTTGGTGAAGCGGGCCTCGCGGACGACGTGCAGGGTCTGCTCGAAGTCCTCGTCGGTCTCGCCGGGGAAGCCGACGATGATGTCGGTGGAGATCGCCGCGTCCGGCATGGCCTCGCGGACCTTGCGGATGATCTCCAGGTAGCGCGCCTGCCGGTAGGAGCGCCGCATCGCCTTGAGCACGGTGTCCGAGCCGGACTGCAGCGGCATGTGCAGCTGGTGCATCACGTTCGGCGTCTCCGCCATCGCGGCGATCACGTCGTCGGTGAAGTCGCGCGGGTGCGGCGAGGTGAAGCGGACCCGCTCCAGGCCCTCGATGTCGCCGCAGGCGCGCAGCAGCTTGGAGAAGGCCTCGCGGTCGCCCAGGTCGGAGCCGTAGGAGTTGACGTTCTGGCCGAGGAGGGTGACCTCGACGACGCCCTCGGCGACCAGCGCCTCGACCTCGGCGAGGATGTCGCCGGGCCGGCGGTCCTCCTCCTTGCCGCGCAGCGCCGGGACGATGCAGAAGGTGCAGGTGTTGTTGCAGCCGACCGAGATGGCGACCCAGGCCGCGTAGGCGGACTCGCGGCGGGTCGGCAGGGTGGAGGGGAAGGTCTCCAGCGATTCGAGGATCTCGACCTGCGCCCGCTCCTCGACCCGGGCCCGCTCCAGCAGGGCGGGGAGGTGGCCGATGTTGTGGGTGCCGAAGACGACGTCGACCCAGGGCGCCCTGCGGACGATGGTGTCGCGGTCCTTCTGGGCGAGGCAGCCGCCGACGGCGATCTGCATGCCCTCGTGCTGCTGCTTGACGGGGGCCAGCCGGCCCAGGTTGCCGTACAGCTTGTTGTCGGCGTTCTCGCGGACCGCGCAGGTGTTGAAGACCACCAGGTCCGGGTCGGCGTCCTGGGCGGCCTTCGCGTAGCCCGCCTCCTCCAGCAGGCCGGACAGCCGCTCGGAGTCATGGACGTTCATCTGGCAGCCGTACGTGACGACCTTGTAAGTTCGCAAGCTCTCCTCCATACCCACGCCTGCAAGGGTACGGGCAGTGGGACGGCCCTCCCGCCGGGCCGTCCGGCCTGGCAGTATCCCTGCATGGCCCAGTCCTCGATACCCGCCCGGTTCGGTGCCGCCGTGCGCCGCGCCGCCCGCCGCCGGCCGGTGCCGATCGGCCTGGTGCTGCTGCTGGTGGCGGGCGCCCTCACCGGGTGGTGGCTGTCCTCCAGCGCCTCGCCCGGCTACCCGAAGGGCGAGATCGGCTTCTCGACCGGCGTGCAGCGCGGCGTGTACGACCGCTACGGGCAGCTGCTGCAGGGCTACGTCTCCACGGCGATGCCCGGGGTGCGGATGCGCCTGGACAACTCCCAGGGGTCGGTGGACAACCTGGAGCGGGTGGCCGCCGGCCGGGACGACTTCGCGATCTCGACGGCGGACGCGGTGGCGGGCTTCAACAGCCCGTCCAAGTGGCACCTGCGGGCGATCGCCCGGCTCTACGACGACTACCTGCAGCTGGTGGTGCCCGCCGACTCCAAGGTGCGGCGGACGGCCGACCTGCGGGGGCTGCGGGTCGGGGTGGGCCAGGAGAAGTCCGGCGTGAACCTCGTCACCCGCAAGCTGCTGGCCGCGGCCGGCCTGGACATCGACAAGGACGTCCGGCCGGCGCTGCTGGGCGTCGGCGACGCGGCGGACCAGCTGCGGGACGGCCGGATCGACGCGTTCTTCTGGTCCGGCGGCCTGCCGACCAACGCGCTCACCGACCTGTCGGAGCGCTACCGGATCCGGATCGTGCCGCTGGCCGACCTCGCCGAGGCGCTGCACCAGCAGGAGGGCGGCGGCGGCACCGACGCGTACCGGGCCGCGACCATCCCCAAGGACGCCTACCCGAAGGCCGAGCCGGCCGGCACCGCGGTGCCGACGGTCGCGGTGCCGAACCTGCTGGTCACCCGCGACGACGTGGACCCCGACCTGGTGCAGGGGGTGACCCGGGCGGTGATCGACAGCCGGGACACCATCGGCTCCCAGGTGCACGCCGCGCAGCTGGTGGACCTGCGCACCGCCGTCTACACCGACCCGCTGCCCCTGCACGAGGGCGCCCGGCGGTACTACACCTCGATCAAGCCCTGAGGGACCGCAGGACCAGGGCCACGGCCGCCGCCGGGCGGGGTCTCAGTCGCGGCGGCGCGGCACGGACAGCACCACGGTCAGCCCGCCGGGCTCGGCCGGGGCGAAGTCCAGCGAGCCGCCGCCCGCGAGCAGCAGGGTGCGGGCGATGGACAGGCCCAGCCCGGAGCCGTCCACGTTCTGGTGGCGGGGGCTGCGCCAGAAGCGGTCGCCGATCCGGCCGAGCTCCTCCTCGGTGAGCCCGGGGCCGGAGTCGGTCACCGCCACGCTGACCTCGCGCTTGCGCAGCACCGTGTCGACGGCCACCCGGCGCCCCGACGGGGTGAACTTCAGGGCGTTGTCCAGCACCGCGTCCAGCGCGCTGCCGAAGCCGATCGGGTCGGCCAGCCCGTACGCGACCGGGGGGCCGTCCCAGGCCAGGTCGATGCCGCGCTGGTCGGCGACCGGGCGCCAGGCGTCGACCCGGGCGAGCACCAGCGCGGTGAGGTCCACCGGCTCGGGCTCCGGGCGGGCGTGCTCGGCGGTGGCCAGGCCCAGCAGGTCGTCCAGCACCCGGGCCAGCCGGATGCCCTCCTCACGGACGGCGCCGACCTCCCCCTGGTGCCGCTCGGGCAGCTCCAGGCCGAGCAGCTCCACCCGCAGCAGCAGGGCCGCCAGCGGGTTGCGCAGCTGGTGCGAGGCGTCGGCGACGAAGGCCCGCTGCTGGTCGATGGCGAGCACCACGTGGTCGGCCATGTCGTTGAAGGAGCGGGCGAGGCGGCGCAGCTCCGGCGGGCCGCCGCTGGCGGCGACCCGTGCGTTGAGCCGGCCGGTGGCGATGTCGTGGGTGGCCCGGTCGAGGGTGCGGACGGGCCGCAGCACCCAGCCGGTCAGCCGGAGGGCGAGCAGCACGGCGACGATCATGGCGAGCGCCTCGCCGGCGCCGATCCACAGCCAGCTGTGCAGCACCCGGGCGCGCATCGGGCCGGTCGGCGACTCGGTGATCACCACGGCGACCACGTCGCCGTCGCGGACCACCGGCAGGGCGACGGTGATGGTGCGGTCCGGGGTCCACGGCCAGACCTGCGGCGGGTTGTGGCTGCGCCGCCCGTCCAGCGCCTCCTGGAAGGCCTGCGCGCCGGGGCCCTCCTCGGGCACCGTCCAGCCGACCGGGGCGACGGCGACGGAGCTGCCGTCCCGCTGGAAGATGCCGACCCGGGCGCCGTACAGGTCGTGGTAGCGGGAGGCCTCCAGGGCGAGCATGCGCAGCCGTGTGGTGTCCCCGGCGTCGGGCTCGGTGCCGCCCTTGACGGCGGTGTCGGAGCCCGCCCGGCCCTGGGTCGGCAGGTCCTGGGCGAAGCGGGCGGCGTCGTCGATCCGGTCGACCACCACCCGGCTCTGCTCGGCCGCGGCGACGGCGGCGGCCAGCGGCAGCCCGAGGGCCGCCAGCACGCAGGCCATCAGGGAGAGCAGGATGCCGAGCAGGCGGTTCTGCACGTCGGGCTCAGCGCTCCGCGGTGCCGGTGCCGGCGTTGTCCGTACCGGCGGCGTCCGTGCCGGCGGTGCCCGGGGCCCCGGCCGGTGCGGCCCGGTCGGCGTCGTCCGCGGGCTGCTCGGCGATCAGCCGGTAGCCGACGCCGCGGACGGCCTCGACGAGGCCGGGCAGGCCGAGCTTGGTGCGCAGCGAGCCGATGTGCACCTCCAGGGTGCGGCCGTTGCCCTCCCAGCCGCTGCGCCAGACCTCGCTGAAGATCTGCTCGCGGCGGTAGACCACGCCGGGGCTCTGCGCGAGCAGCGCCAGCAGGTCGAACTCCTTGCGGGTGAGCGGCACGTCGCGGCCCTGCACGCTGACCCGGCGGCGCTCGCGGTCGATCACGATGCCGCGGGAGGCGAGCGGTCCGCCGGCCTGCTCGGCCGGGCCGGCCGGGGCGGCGGGCAGGCCGCGGCGGGAGACGGCGTGGATCCGGGCGAGCAGCTCGCCCATGTCGTAGGGCTTGGTGATGTAGTCGTCGGCGCCGAGGTTGAGGCCGTGGATCCGGGAGCGGATGTCGGCCCGGGCGGTCACCATGATCACCGGGACGCCGCTGCCGGCCCTGATCCGGCTGCACACCTCGAAGCCGTCCCGGTCCGGCAGCCCGAGGTCGAGCAGCACCACCCGGAACGGATCGTTGCCGTCGGGCACGAGCGCGTCCAGCGCCTCGTGCCCGCTGCGCGCGTGCTTGACCTGGAAGCCGTGCCGGCCCAGGACAGCGGTGAGCGCGGCGGCGACCCGGTCGTCGTCCTCGACGAGCAGCAGTCGCATCCGGTACCTCCCATTTCTCCCGTTGCCGCGGTGGCCTGTCCGGCCAGTGTGCCGGGTGGGCGGCCCGACCGGTACGGCCACGCGGTTCGGAGTATTGTGCCGTCCGCCCCGGGGGCGGCGACACCGGCGTCTGCGGGGCGGACGCGCCGCCCCGGCCCATCGCACCGCACACGGCCGGTCGCCGGGGGCCGCGGCCGCGGGCCGTTACCGAGCCGATACCCGGAGCCGTCCGGCCCCGTCCCGGTGCGCAGGGTGACCTCCCGGCGGCCGTGCGTGGCCTGATCGTGATCCTCAAGTTCCGCTCAGATCGACTGACATGGCATCGTCGGGCCTCCTATGGTCGGCCCACCGGGGGCTGCGGGCTCCGCCGGCTCCGGCCCCCGGCACCAGTTCGACGCACCAGGTCGATCCACTTCGCACCACCAGCACTGCCACCCGCGGGAGTTCACCCCGGGTCAGAGACGAGGAGCTACCGCGCGATGACCGAGACCGCCGTCACCGATGCCGCGGCCGCAACCGCTCCGCTGGTGGTGCTGTCCGGCGTCAACAAGCACTTCGGCGCCCTCCACGTGCTGCAGGACGTCGACCTGAGCATCCGCCAGGGCGAGGTCGTGGTGCTGATCGGGCCGTCCGGCTCCGGCAAGTCGACGCTCTGCCGGACGATCAACCGGCTGGAGACGATCGACTCGGGCACCATCACCATCGACGGCCGGCCGCTGCCTGCGGAGGGCAAGGAGCTGGCCCGGCTGCGCGCCGAGGTCGGCATGGTGTTCCAGAGCTTCAACCTCTTCGCGCACAAGACGGTGCTGGAGAACGTCGTCCTGGCCCAGGTGAAGGTGCGCCGTGTCGCGCGCGCCCAGGCCGAGGCCACCGCCCGCGAGCTGCTGGAGCGGGTCGGCGTGGGCGCCCAGGCGGACAAGTACCCGGCGCAGCTCTCCGGCGGCCAGCAGCAGCGCGTGGCGATCGCCCGGGCGCTGGCGATGCGGCCGAAGGTGATGCTCTTCGACGAGCCGACCTCCGCGCTCGACCCGGAGATGGTCACCGAGGTGCTGGAGGTCATGCGCCAGCTCGCCGCCGAGGGCATGACGATGGTCGTGGTCACGCACGAGATGGGCTTCGCCCGCTCCGCCGCCAACCGGGTGCTGTTCATGGCGGACGGCCGGATCGTCGAGGAGAACACCCCGGACGCGTTCTTCACCGCCCCGCGGACGGACCGCGCCAAGGACTTCCTGTCCAAGATCCTGAGTCACTGAACGCCGCGGCGCCCCTCTGCGCGCCGACCCAGAGCGGCCGGGCCCGACGGGGTGCCCGGCCGCAGTCACGGAAGGTCCAGCCCGGCCCCCGGTCGTCCGGTGGCCACTACCGAGGAGAGCCAACCCTCATGAGGACTCGTCGCACCATCGCCGCCGCCCTGTCGGTGCTCGCGCTGACCGCCGTCGCCGCCTGCGGCAAGGACGGCTCGCCGGCCGGCTCCGACGCCGCCGCGCCGACCCTGCCCACCTACGCCGTGAACAAGTCCGCCAACCTGGACGCCTCGCCGGTGTGGAAGAAGGCCAAGGCCAAGGGCAAGCTCACCATCGGTGCCAAGGCGGACCAGCCGTACCTCGGCTTCGAGGACGTCACCGCCAACACCCGCACCGGCTTCGACATCGAGATCGCCAAGATGATCGCGGCCGACCTGGGCTTCGCGCCCGACCAGATCGACTTCAAGACCGTCGTCTCCGCCAACCGCGAGACAGAGATCAGCGGCGGCGGCATCGACTACTACGTCGGCACCTACAGCATCAACGACAAGCGCAAGGCCTCGGTCTCCTTCGCCGGCCCGTACTACATCGCCGGCCAGGACCTGCTGGTGAAGAAGGACAACACCGCCATCACCGGCCCGGAGTCGGTCGCGGGCAAGAACGTCTGCTCGGTGACCGGTTCCACCTCGGTGACCCAGATCCAGAAGTACGTCGGCGAGGGCAAGAAGGTCGTCCAGTACGACAACTACGCCCAGTGCGTCGACAAGCTGCTGACCGGCGAGATCGACGCGGTCACCACCGACGACGCGATCCTCAAGGGCTTCGGCGCCAAGAACGCCGGCAAGCTCAAGGTCGTCGGCAAGACCTTCTCCGCCGAGAAGTACGGCGTGGGCCTGAACCACGACGACAAGGTGCTGCGGGACGCCATCAACAACGCGCTGAAGGCCCACGAGGACAACGGCGACTGGAAGAAGGCGTACGACGCGACGCTCGGCCTGTCCGGTGCCGCCGCCCCGGCCGTGCCGCCGCTCGAGCGCTACTGATCCGGTCCGGGACCGGCCGAACGACCTAGAGAGGAGGGCCGCCGGCGTGGGCATACTGTTCGAGGGCGACAACTTCGCGCTCTTCCGCGACGGTTTCCTGCAGACGATCGAGCTCAGCGCGGTGAGTGCGCTGTTCGCGCTGCTGCTCGGCACCGTACTGGCGGCCTTCCGGGTCTCCCCGGTCCCGGCGCTGCGGGTGTTCGGCACCGTGTGGGTGAACACCTTCCGGAATACCCCGCTGACCCTGCTGTTCTTCGCGGTGATCTTCGGACTCCCGCGGCTGGACGTGCACTTCGACAACTTCACCTTCGCGGTGATCGCGCTCAGCGCCTACACCGGCTCGTTCGTCTGCGAGGTGCTGCGCTCGGGCATCAACACGGTGCCCTTCGGGCAGGCCGAGGCCGCCCGCAGCCTGGGCATGTCCTTCGGCCAGACCCTCCTCCACGTCGTGCTGCCGCAGGCGGCCCGCACCGTGCTGCCGCCGATGAGCAGCATCTTCATCGCCCTCCCGAGGAACTCGGCGATCGCCGGCGCGTTCAGCGTCGCCGAGCTCTACAGCGTGCAGGCGACACTGAGCGACAAGGGGTACGCCATCCTCGCGATCTTCTTCTGGGTGGCGCTGGCCTACCTGCTGGTCAGCTTCACCGTCGGCGGTGTGTTCCGGTTCCTGGAGAGCCGCCTGGCGGTGGTCCGATGAGCACCCGCACCGCCACCGCGACCGTCCTCTTCGACACCCCCGGCCCGAAGGCCACGCTCCGCTACCGGCTGTTCGGCGTCCTGTCGCTGCTCGCCATCGCCGGCCTCGGCTGGTACGTGTACGCCAAGCTGGACGCGGCCGGGCAGTTCGACCCCCAGCTGTGGGACCCGTTCCAGTACACGGCCGTGCAGCAGCGCATCCTCGACGGCATGGTGGCCACCCTCAAGGTCTTCGCGCTGGCCGGTGTGCTGTCGATCGTGCTCGGCGCGCTGCTGGCCGCCGGCCGGCTCTCCGACCACCTCCCGGTGCGCGCGGTGTCCTCGGCCCTGGTGCAGTTCTTCCGCGCCATGCCGCTGCTCATCATGATCTTCGCGCTGTACCACGCGGTGTTCCCCTCGGAGCCGATGCCGGCCCTCGTCCTCGGGCTCACCCTCTACAACGGCGCCGTCCAGGCCGAGATCATGCGCACCGGCATCCTCGCGCTGCCCCGCGGCCAGGGCGAGGCCGCCTACGCCCTGGGCATGGGCAAGACCCAGGTCATGGCGCTGATCCTGGTGCCGCAGGCGGTCCGGTCGATGCTCCCGGCGATGATCGGCCAGCTGGTGGTCACCCTCAAGGACACCTCGCTCGGCTTCGTCATCACCTACCCCGAGCTGCTCTACGCGGGCAAGCTGATCGCCAGCAACTCCACGGGCTATCCGTACATCCCCGTGGTGATCGTCGTCGGCACGCTCTACATCGGCCTGTGCCTCGCCCTCACCGGCCTCGCCAAGTGGCTCGAGGCGCGCGGCCGACGCGGCGCGAACCGGCGCACACCTGCTGCTGCTTGACGTCAACCCAGGCGATCTGTTGCATTGCTCTTCGTGACACCACCAGGGACCACCCCCGCGGCACATGCTGATCCCGCACGCCCGGAGGTCCCCGCGTGGACCCGGTGATCGTCGTCGGGGCCGGGCCGGTCGGGCTGTCGCTCGCCCTGGCCCTGGCCCGGCACGAGGTGCCGAGCATCGTCCTCGACGAGGGCGCGGGCCTCTGCCCGGAGAGCCCTCGCACCGTCGTCCTCGGCCCCGACACCACCGCCCTGCTCGAACGCCTCGGCTACACCCGGGCCGCCTCCGACGCGGCCCGCTGGGACGCCTTCACGGTCTGGCGCCGACGCGCCGAGGTCCTGCGGATCCCGCTCGACGAGGAGCCGGTGCTGCACCTCGCGCAGCACCGGCTGCAGCGCGGCCTGCGCGACGCGGTCACCGCCACCCCGCTGATCCAGCTGGCGCCGCTCACCCGCGTCGTCGAACTCGAACAGGACCGGGACGGCGTCAGCGTCCGCACCACCGGCACCCGTGACGGCGCCTCCACCTGGTGGCGCGGCAGCCACCTGGTCGGCTGCGATGGCGCCCGCTCCACCGTCCGCAAGCTGCTGAAGATCCGCTTCCCCGGCCGGCCCGCCGTCGACCGGCACGCGGTCGCCACCGTCCGCGTCGACCTGCCCTTCCCCGGCGAGGCCCGGCTGCACCGCGAACCCCCGTGGCGCGGCGACCGCGAGGCCTCCGCCCGCCCGCTGCCCGACGGCCTGTGGCGCCTCGACTGGCGGCTGCCCCCGGGCCGCCCCGCCCCGACTGAACCGGTCGACCCGCACGCCACCTGGCCCGGCATCGTCACCGGCGACACCCTGCTCACCCGGGTCCGCGCCGCCCTCACCGGCTGGTGCGGCGAACTCCCCGCGTACGAGCTGCTCGCGGCCGCCGACCACACCGCCCAGCAGCGGCTCGCCGCCCGGTTCCGCTCCGGCCGCTGCTTCCTCGCCGGCGACGCCGCCCACCTGCACGGCGCCCTCGGCATGCAGAACCTCGTCGACGGGCTCCGCGACGCCGACAACCTGGCCTGGCGGCTCGCCCTGGCCTGGCACCTCCCCTCCGGCGGGCCGCAGCCCGGCGGGGCGCTGCTGGACGGCTACGAGGCCGAGCGGCGCAGCGCCGTCGGCGCCCGGCTGCGCGCGGTGGACCAGGCGATGCCGCTGCTGCGGCCGCTGCGCGGCTGGCAGCAGACCCGGCGGTCGATGTTCACCGGCTCGTTCCGCAAGCACGCGCCGCTGCTGGCGGACGGCCAGCTCGGCACCGGCCGCTTCGGCGGCGCACCCGCCTACCCGGCCGCCCCGTCCGGGGTGCCCGGGCAGGTCCCGGAGCAGCGCGCGGCCCGTGCCACCTCGCTCACCGAGAACCTGCCGCCGACCGCGCCGGGCGTGCAGGTGCCCGACCTGGCGGTGGTCACCACCGAGGGCACGCCGGACCGGCTGCGCGCCCGGCTCGGGCTGGGCTTCCTGCTGGTGCTGGTCGCGCCCGGCACGGCCGTCTGGTCGTCCCGGCACTGGTTGGGCGCCGGGATGATGCCGCGGCTCACCGAGGTGGCCGCGGCGCTGCCCGTCCCGGCCGAGGTGCTGGTCACCGAGGAGTACCCGGGGGCCGAGCCGCACACCGTGCTGCTGGTGCGCCCGGACGGGCACCTGGTCGGCACCACCCAGGGCTGCCGGGCCGAGGAGCTGCGCAGCCTCGCGGAGGGCGCCCGCGGCGGGCCGGCCCAGCTCCCGGCCGGCGGCGCCGGCGCCGACCGGACGCCGGAACGCGATCCGGATGCGGCGTCACGGAAGACCGCGGCCCGGGAGGACGCCGCCCGGGAGAAGGCTGCCCGGGACGGCGCGGGCCGCCGCTGACGCGCCGCAGGGAGGGCACAGGGACGCCGCAGGGACGCCGCAGGGCTCAGCGGGCGAACTCGGTGGCCCGGCTCTCGCGGACCACGGTGATCCGTATCTGCCCCGGGTAGGTCAGCTCCTCGCGGACCTGCCGGGCGACCTCCCGGGCGATGGTCTTGGCCCGCAGGTCGTCGACCTTCTCGGGCTGGACCATCACCCGCACCTCGCGCCCGGCCTGCATCGCGAAGACCTTGGAGACACCCTCGTGCGAGCGGGCGATCTCCTCCAGCCGCTCCAGCCGCCGGACGTACGCCTCCAGCGACTCCCGGCGGGCACCGGGGCGGCCGCCGGAGCAGGCGTCCGCGGCCTGGGTGAGCACCGCCTCGACCGTCTTGGGGTCGACCTCGCCGTGGTGGGCCTCGATCGCGTGCACCACCTCGGCGGACTCGCCGTGCCGGCGGGCGAACTCCGCGCCGATCGCGGCGTGGCTGCCCGGCAGTTCGTGGCTGAGCGCCTTGCCGATGTCGTGCAGCAGCGCGGAGCGCTTCACCAGGTCCTGGTCGACGCCGAGTTCGGCCGCCATCATGCCGGCGATGTGCGCGGACTCCACCAGGTGCCCGAGCACGTTCTGCCCGTACGAGGTCCGGTACCGCAGGGTGCCGAGGGTCCGGACGAGCTCCGGCTCCATGCCGTCGAGCTGGACGGCGAGCAGGGCGTCCTCACCGGCCCGCACGCAGAGCCGCTCGACCTCGGCGCGGCTGCGCTCGTGGACCTCCTCGATCCGCAGCGGGTTGATCCGGCCGTCGGCGGTGAGCGCCTCCAGGGTCAGCCGGGCGGCCTCCCGGCGGACGGGGTCGAAGCAGGAGAGCTGGACGAGTTCGGGGGTGTCGTCGACGATCAGGTTGACCCCGGTGACGGCCTCGAAGGCCCGGATGTTGCGGCCCTCGCGGCCGATCACCCGGCCCTTCATGTCCTCGTTGGGCAGCTTGAAGGCGGCCACCACGGTGTCGGCGGTCTGCTCGGCGGCCAGCCGCTGGATCGAACCGGCGATGATCTCGCGGGCCCGCTGGTCGCCCTCGGTCTTGGCCCGGCGCTCGATCTCCCGGACGGTGACGGCCGCGTCCCGGCGGGCCTCCGACTCGACGGCGCGAGTGAGTTCCTCCCGGGCGCGGGCGGCGGTCAGCCCGGCGGCGGTCTCCAGCGCGCGGCGCCGATCGGTCTCCAGCTCGGCGAGTTCGGCCCGGGTGGTGTCCAGTTCCGTGGCGCGGCGGTCGAGTTCGTCCTCCTGGGCGCGCAGCCGGCGCAGTTCCTCGGCCAACCGCTCCTCGCGGCGGTCGAGTTCGGCGCGCAGCTGGGCGGCCTGGGTCTCGGCCCAGGTGCGCGCCCGCTCGGCCTCGCCGACGGCGCGGCGCTGGGCGGCCTGCAGACGCCGGATCATCAGCCAGGTGAGGGCCAGGACGAGGCAGAGGACGGCGGTCAGCAGCAGGGAGGCGACCGATCCGGTGCCCATCGCGATCCTCATCCCGGCCTCACTCCCCGTGCCTGCGCGCTGTGTCGGTGCGGCGGTGAGGGAACTGCCGGGGACCGGGGGGTGGTACGCGGAACCGACTCCGACCGATCCTGCGCACGGCAGGCCGTAGCGTGATCGAAGTGATCCCTCACTGCTTGCGAGGCTAAGCGCAGGTTACGAAACGGTCAAGATGCGATCGAGAGTTGATGCCGATGACTGATGATCCGTCACCAATCCTCGCCGAGGCCTTCACTCTCCTCCCCCAGTGCCTCCCGGACGACGCGGAAGGCGAGGCCCTCGGAGTAGCCGCGGCGGGCGAGCATGCCGACCAGTCGGCGGGTGCGGGCCTGCGGCTCCAGACCGCGGGTGGTGCGGAGCTTGCGGTCGACCAGGGCGCGGGCGGCCTCGGCCTCGTCGTCAGAGTCGACCCGGGTCAGCGCCTCCTCGACGAGGTCGCCGGAGACGCCGCGGGTGCGCAACTCCTGGGCGAGGGCGCGGCGGGCGAGGCCGCGGCGGCCGTGCCGGGCGTCCACCCAGGCGGCGGCGAAGGCGGCGTCGTCGATCAGCCCGACCTCCTCGTAGCGGGAGAGCACCTCCTCGGCGACGTCGTCGGGGATCTCCCGCTTGCGCAGGGCGTCGGCGAGTTGCTTGCGGGTACGCGGGCTGCCGGTGAGCAGGCGCAGGCAGATGTCGCGGGCCCGGCCGGCGGGGTCGGCGGATTCCTCGGCGCGTCGGCGTGGGGCGGCGTCGGAGGACCGGTCGCCCCGCTCTGCGGGATCGGACCGCCGACGGCGTCCGCCCGGTCGTTCGGCACGACCACCACGGTCGGCACCGTCGGTGCTGTCACCGCGGTCCGACCGCGGTGAGCGTGCACGCCGGGACTGCGGGGCCGCCTCCTCGGCGGGCGGTTCGCCCTCTTCCGGGGCGAGCGCGCTGCGTCGGCGCCGGCGGCCGGCGGGCAGCGCGGAGGCCGAGCGCAGGCCCGGCACCTCGGCGAGGCTCGGCGCGGGGCCGTCGTGGTCGTCGGGCCCGGACGGTCCGTCGGCCTCCGGCTCCTCCTCGGGGAGGGCGACGGCGGCGAACCAGTCGGGCGGTCCGGCGTCATCGGGCTCGGCGGCGGGTGCGGCCGAGCCCGATGGGCGGTCGGGGATGTGCATCGGCGGATCAGGCCTTCGCGGCGGCCACGGTCTTCTTGGCGGCGGTCTTGGTGGCCGGCGCCGCAGCCGGGACCTCGGCGGCCGGTGCCGCGGCGTTGGCGTCGGCGTCGGCCGGCGCCTCGGTCTTCGGGCCGATGCCGAGCTTGCCCTTGATCTTCCGCTCGATCTCGTCGGCGAGCTGCGGGTTGTCCCGCAGGAAGTTGCGGGCGTTCTCCTTGCCCTGGCCGAGCTGGTCGCCCTCGTAGGTGTACCAGGCGCCGGACTTGCGGATGAAGCCGTGCTC
The DNA here is from genome assembly GCF_039528095.1 of Kitasatospora arboriphila. Lineage (NCBI taxonomy): Bacteria > Bacillati > Actinomycetota > Actinomycetes > Kitasatosporales > Streptomycetaceae > Kitasatospora > Kitasatospora arboriphila. The sequence continues at coordinate 8,343 of NZ_BAAALD010000014.1, read as the reverse complement.
GACGCCCATGTCGATCAGGCCGCCCTCGCGGCTGATGCCGACGCCGTAGAGGATGTCGAACTCGGCCTGCTTGAACGGGGCCGCGACCTTGTTCTTGACGATCTTGACGCGGGTGCGGTTGCCGACCGCCTCGGTGCCGTCCTTCAGGGTCTCGATGCGGCGGATGTCCAGGCGGACGGAGGCGTAGAACTTCAGCGCCCGGCCACCGGTCGTGGTCTCCGGGGAGCCGAACATGACGCCGATCTTCTCGCGCAGCTGGTTGATGAAGATGGCGGTGGTGTTCGACTGGTTGAGCGCGCCGGCGATCTTGCGCAGGGCCTGGCTCATGAGCCGGGCCTGGAGGCCGACGTGCGAGTCGCCCATCTCGCCCTCGATCTCGGCGCGCGGCACGAGCGCGGCGACCGAGTCGATGATCACCAGGTCGATCGCGCCGGAGCGGATCAGCATGTCGGTGATCTCCAGCGCCTGCTCACCGGTGTCCGGCTGGCTGACCAGCAGGGCGTCGGTGTCGACGCCGAGCTTCTTGGCGTACTCGGGGTCGAGGGCGTGCTCGGCGTCGACGAAGGCGACGGTGCCGCCGGCCTTCTGCGCGTTGGCGGCGAGGTGCAGCGTCAGCGTCGTCTTGCCGGAGGACTCCGGGCCGTAGATCTCGACCACGCGGCCGCGCGGGATGCCGCCGACGCCGAGCGCGACGTCCAGCGCGGTGGAGCCGGTCGGGATCACGTCGATGGGCTCGTTGGCCTTCTCGCCGAGGCGCATCACCGAGCCCTTGCCGAACTGCCGCTCGATCTGGGCGAGTGCGGTCTCAAGGGCCTTCTCGCGGTCCGTTCCTGCCATGGCTTCCACCCTCGGGTTCTGTGCTGTGCGCTTCATCGTCCTCGACGCTAGCGCGTCCCACCGACAATCGACCCGGATCGGGCCGCGCCTGTGGAAAACTCGCCGCCCACAAGTATAGAGAACAATCGTTCGAATATTGCGGGGACTCCTACTCCTCCCCGTCCCGCCTGTCCCGACCTGCGGAATCGTCCGCGGATCCGGTCCGCATCATGCGCCGCAGACGGCGCGCGGCCTGCCGCCTGCGCTCCCGGCGTTCCTTCCGCTCCTCCCCGCGGTCGATCCGCGGGTCGGTCGCCACCTCGTAGCGGCGCACGTAGGTGCCGACGAATCCCTGCAGGGTGGCCGCGGCCGGGATGGCGATCAGCGCGCCCACCGCGCCGAGCAGCGCCGCCCCGGCGATCACCGAGCCGAACGCCACCGCGGGGTGCACGTCCACCGTCTTCGCGGTGATCCGCGGGTGCAGCAGGTAGTTCTCGACCTGCTGGTAGACGATGACGAAGCCGAGCACCCAGACCGCGTCCACCGACTGCCCGGTCAGCGCGACCAGCACCGGCAGCGCACCCGCGATGTAGGTGCCGATGGTCGGCACGAACTGCGACATCACGCCGACCCAGACGCCGAGCGCGGCCGCGTACGGCAGGCCGAGGATCTGGAAGACCAGCCAGTGCGCCAGCGTCGAGATGAGCGCGAGCAGCGCCCGGGAGTACAGGTAGCCGCCGGTCTTGGCGAGCGCGATCTCCCAGGCGCGCAGCACCTCGCCCTGCTTGGCGGGCGGCAGCAGCGAGCAGACGGTGCGCCGCACCCGCGGGCCGTCGGCGGTGAAGTAGAAGCTGAACAGGCCGACGGTGAAGAGCTGGAAGAGGCCGCCGATCACGGTGCTGGAGACGCCCCAGACGTTGCCGGCCGCCTGCTGGGCGTACTTCTCGACCGTCCCGGAGTCCTTGAGCACCCGCTTCTGCAGCTCGTCCAGCGAGAGGTCCTGGTGGAAGGTCCGGTTGATCCAGCCGATCAGGTTCTCCAGCAGGTGCGGCAGCTCGCCGGCGACCCGGGTGACCTGGTCGACGAGCAGCGTGCCGAGCGCGGCGAGGAAGCCGCCGACCGCGACCACCGCGGCGATGAACACCAGGAAGGTGCCGAGCCCGCGGCGCACCCCGCGGGCCGCCATCCGGTCCACCGCCGGCTCCATGGCCAGCGAGAGGAAGAAGGCCACCAGCAGCATGACGAAGAGGTCGATCAGCTGGTGGAACGCCCAGTCGGCGAGCTGGAAGAGGCCGACCAGCACCAGGGCGAGCACCATCGCCCGGGGCAGCCAGCGCGGCATGGCCCCGCCGCGCAGCTGGGGTCTGCGGCCGAACCATTCGTCGCGGGCGGGCCGTCCTTCCGGTGCCCCGGGCACCTGGCTGCTCTGCTGTTCTGGGCTGCTGTCCACCCGCCAAGTCTCGCCCATCGGACGGACGGCGTTTCCGGAATTGCGGCCGCGCCGACCCGCCGGCCCGGCGGGTCGGCGCGGCCCCGCGGCTCAGCGCAGCCGGGCGGGGACCCCCTGGCTGCCGCAGACCACCCGCCAGACGTCCTTGGCCTCCCAGCCGCCGTCCAGCGCCTGCTGCACCGTCCGGCCGCCGAGCTCGCTCATCACGTGGTCCCGCGCGAAGGACTCCGCGTACGCCTCGCCGAAGTGCTCGTTCATCCGTCGCCAGAACTCGGTCAGCCTCATGGCACCCAGTATCCCCGAGCCGGGTCGGCACCGGCCGCGGGCGGCTCCCGGCCCGGCGGGAGCCGCGGGCCCTCAGGGCAGCGCGAGCAGGCCGGCGCCGTAGAACCTGCGGTCGCCGCAGGTGTCCGGCCCGGTCGGGCAGTTGGCGGCGGCGGCCGACTCCAGTTCGCCGGTGATCCGGTCGGGCCCCCAGCCGGGGTGCTCGGCGGCCACCACCGCGACGGCTCCGGTGACGTGCGCGGCGGCCATCGAGGTACCGGCGAGCGCCGCGTACCGGTCGCCCGGCCAGTCGGAGACGATCGCGCCGTCCGCCCCGCCGTCGGGGTCGCCGCCGGGCGCGGCGATGGTGACGCCGCCGTAGTTGGTGTAGCCGGCCGGCACCCCGGCGCGGTCGACGGCGCTGACGGTGACCACGCCCGGCAGCTCCCCGGGCAGCCGGATGCACTCGGTGCCGAGGTGGCGGTCCTGCGGCGGGCCGGAGAGGCGGTCGTTGGGGCTGCGCCGGTCGTCGCGGTCGGCGGCGAGGTCCTGGCTGTCGTTGCCGGCCGAGGCGACGACGACCGAGCCGCGCTTCTGGGCGTAGGCGACGGCCCGGCCGACGGCCTGGGTGAGGGCGGCCTGGTCCGGGTCCTCGGGGCAGTTGTACTTCCACGGGTCGGCGAAGTAGCTGTCGTTGATCGCGCGGGCGCCGTGGTCGGCGGCCCAGAGCATGCCGCAGACGATGTTCTCGGCGTAGTACTGGCCGAGCGGGCCGAGCAGCCGCACGGCGGCGATCCGGACGCCGGGGGCGACGCCGGTGACGCCGCGGCCGTCCCGGGCGGCGCCGACGGTGCCGGCCACGTGGGTGCCGTGGCCGCTCTCGGAGACGCCCTCGTCGGGCCGCCAGGCGCCGTAGCGGGCGTCCGGGCGCCCGTCGGCGCAGGAGACCGAGGCCCGCGGGTCGACCGCGTCCCGCAGGTCCGGGTGGGTGTCGTCGACGCCGGAGTCGAGCACGGCGACGAGCACGCCGCGCAGGGCGGCGGCGGTCGGCGCGGACGCGGCTCCGGCACGGTCCGCGGCGGGGGTGCGCAGCAGTGCGGCGGAGGCGGTCTGCGGGTCCCCGGCGCCGATCATGGCGAGGTTCCAGTCGTCCTGCTCGGCCGGGTCGGAGAGGCTGCCCTGGGCGTCGTCGGCGGCGGCCGCGGCCTCGTTGGCGGGGCGGAAGTCGGCGCCGGTGAGCGGGCCGGGCGGGCTCGGCACGGTGGCGGTGCGGGTGGCCCCGACGGCGGCTATGCCGGGCCGTTCGCGCAGCCGCTGGGCGAAGCCGCCGGAGGCGTAGGCGAGCACCGCGCCGATCTGGGGGTAGTCCTGGACGACCCGTCCGCCGGCCGCCCGGGCCTCGGCCGCGGCGAGCGAGGCGCCGTCGGCGTCCTGCCGCTCGGCGAGCACCAGGTAGCTGAGGTAGGCCCGGCCCGCGCCGGAGACGTAGGGGACGGCGCCGCCGACGACCAGGGCGACGAGCAGCATCGCCAGCAGCAGCTGGAGGAGTCGGCGGCGTCCGCGGGCGGGGCTGCCGGTCGCCGGGGCACCCGGTTCCATGGCGACCTCCGCTCTCCGCGGGACGGGGCGCGGGGCGGCCCGACCGAGCTGGTGGAGTCCTCCTCCCGGAGCGCGGCAGCTCCGGAAAGTGTGACTGAATCTTCACCATATGAGTGAAATGTCCGATTCTGCTCCCCGGGTTGCGGCAGACGGAGTGCCCGGCGGCGGAGTGCCTGCCGGTGGACCCGCCCTGTCGGCGGACCCGCCCTGTCAGTGGCACCGGGCACCATGGGGGCATGGCGCAGCACAGCCCCGCGGACGCCCTCGCCGGATTCGCCCCGGCCACCAGGGCCTGGTTCACCGGCGCCTTCACCGCGCCCACCGCCGCCCAGGCCGAGGCCTGGACGGCCATCGGCCGGGGCACCGACGTCCTGGTCGTCGCCCCCACAGGCTCCGGCAAGACCCTGGCGGCCTTCCTCTCCGCGCTGGACCGGCTCGCCTCCACCCCGTCGCCGGCCGACCCCAAGCGCCGCTGCCGGGTGCTCTACATCTCGCCGCTGAAGGCCCTCGCGGTGGACGTCGAGCGCAACCTCCGCGCCCCGCTCACCGGCCTGCGCCAGGCCTCCGTCCGGCTCGGCCGGCCCGAGCCGGAGATCGAGGTCGGCATCCGCTCCGGCGACACCCCCGCCGCCGACCGGCGCCGCTTCGCCTCCCACCCGCCGGACATCCTCATCACCACCCCCGAGTCGCTCTTCCTGCTGCTCACCTCGGCCGCCCGGGACGCGCTGCGCGGCATCGACACGGTGATCCTCGACGAGGTGCACGCGGTCGCCGGCACCAAGCGCGGCGCCCACCTCGCGCTCAGCCTGGAGCGGCTGGACGCACTGCTGGACGCGCCGGCCCGCCGGATCGGCCTGTCCGCCACCGTCCGGCCGGTCGAGGAGGTCGCCCGCTTCCTCAGCCCGCAGCGCGGCGCGGTCGTCGTCCAGCCGCCCGCCGCCAAGGAGTTCGACCTGTCGGTGGTCGTCCCGGTCGCCGACCTCGACGAACTGCCCTCCGCCGGCGGCGACGACAACGACCCCGCACGGCAGGCCTCGATCTGGCCGCACGTCGAGGAGCGCATCGTCGACCTCGTCCAGGCGCACCGCTCGACCATCGTCTTCGCCAACTCCCGCCGCCTCGCCGAGCGCCTCTGCAACCGGCTGAACGAGATCGCCCACGAGCGCGCCACCGGCGAACCGCTGCCCGAGGCGCACGCCCCCGCCCAGCTGATGGGCGGCTCCGGCGCCGCCGGCGGCGCCCCGCCGCTGATCGCCCGCGCCCACCACGGCTCGGTCTCCAAGGAGCAGCGCGCCCAGGTCGAGGAGGACCTCAAGGCCGGCCGGCTGCCCGCCGTGGTCGCCACCTCCAGCCTGGAGCTCGGCATCGACATGGGCGCCGTCGAGCTGGTCGTCCAGGTCGAGTCCCCGCCCTCGGTCGCCTCCGGCCTGCAGCGCGTCGGCCGGGCCGGCCACCAGGTCGGCGCGGTCTCCACCGGCGTCGTCTTCCCCAAGTACCGCGGCGACCTGGTGCAGTCCGCCGTCGTCACCGAGCGGATGCGCGCCGGCCGGATCGAGGCGCTGCGGATCCCCCGCAACCCGCTGGACGTCCTCGCCCAGCAGCTGGTCGCCGTCACCGCCCTGGACACCTGGGACGTCGACGAGCTGCTCGCCCTCGTCCGCCGGGCCGCCCCCTTCGCCTCCCTGCCGCAGTCCGCGTTCGACGGCGTCCTCGACATGCTCGCCGGGCGGTACCCGTCCGACGCCTTCGCCGAGCTGCGTCCCCGCCTGGTGTGGGACCGCGTCGCCGGCACCGTCACCGGCAGGCCCGGCGCCCAGCGGCTCGCCGTCACCTCCGGCGGCACCATCCCCGACCGCGGCCTGTTCGGCGTGTTCATCGCCGGCACCACCGGCGCCGATTCGAAGACCGGGAAGAAGGGCGGCGGCCGGGTCGGCGAGCTCGACGAGGAGATGGTCTACGAGTCCCGGGTGGGCGACGTCTTCACCCTGGGCACCACCTCCTGGCGGATCGAGGACATCACCCACGACAAGGTCCTCGTCACCCCCGCCCCCGGCGTGCCCGGTCGGCTGCCCTTCTGGAAGGGCGACACCCTCGGCCGCCCGCTCGAACTCGGCCGCGCCGTCGGCGCCTTCGTCCGCGAGCTCGGCTCGCTCCCGCCCGAGCGGGCCACCGAGCGGCTGAAGGCCGCCGGCCTCGACGACTGGGCCGCCGGCAACCTGCTCACCTACCTCGCCGAGCAGCGCGCCGCCTGCGGGCACCTGCCGGACGACCGCACCATCGTCGTCGAACGCTTCCGCGACGAGCTCGGCGACTGGCGGATCGTCGTCCACTCCCCCTTCGGCGCCCAGGTGCACGCCCCCTGGGCGCTCGCCCTCGGCGCCCGGCTGCGCGAGAAGCACGGTCTCGACCCGCAGGTCATGCACGCCGACGACGGCATCGTGCTGCGGCTGCCCGACGCCGACCTGCTGGACTTCCCCTCCCCCGACGCGCCGCCCCCCGACGAGGCCCCGGTCGGCGCGGACGCCGCGCTCTTCGACAGCACCGAGATCGAACAGCTCGTCACCGACCAGGTCGGCGGCTCCGCGCTGTTCGCCTCCCGCTTCCGCGAGTGCGCCGGCCGGGCCCTGCTGCTGCCCCGCCGCAGCCCCGGCCGCCGCACCCCGCTCTGGCAGCAGCGCCAGCGCGCCTCCCAACTGCTGGAGGTCGCCGCCGAGTACGGCTCCTTCCCGATCGTGCTGGAGGCCGTCCGCGAGTGCCTGCAGGACGTCTTCGACGTGCCCGGCCTGGTCGAACTCATGGGCGACCTGGAGTCCCGCGCCGTCCGCCTGGTCGAGGTCACCACCCCCGAGCCCTCCCCCTTCGCCCGCTCGCTGCTCTTCGGCTACGTCGCCCAGTTCCTCTACGAGGGCGACTCCCCGCTCGCCGAGCGCCGCGCCGCCGCGCTCTCCCTCGACTCCCGGCTGCTGTCCGAACTGCTCGGTCAGGCCGAACTGCGCGAACTCCTCGACCCGGAGGTCCTCGCCCAGCTGGAGGCCGAACTCCAGCGCCTCACCCCGGAGCGGCGGATCAAGGACGCCGAGGGCGTCGCCGACGCGCTGCGGCTGCTCGGCCCGCTCTCCGAGGCCGAACTCACCGTCCGCGGCGCTGAAACGCTCTGGTCTCTGGAGCTTGAGTCCGCCCGCCGGGCCATCCAGGTCCGGATCGGCGGCGAGCTGCGCTGGGCCGCGATCGAGGACGCCGGCCGGCTACGCGACGCCCTCGGCACCCCCCTGCCGGTCGGCGTCCCCGAGGCCTTCACCGAACCGGTCAAGGACCCGCTCGGCGACCTGCTCGCCCGTTACGCCCGCACCCACGGCCCGTTCACCGCCCCCGAGGCCGCCGCCCGCTTCGGCCTCGGCTCCGCGGTCGTCACCGGCACCCTGCACCGGCTCACCGCCGCCGGCCGCCTCGTCCAGGGCGGGTTCCGGCCGGTCGAGGGCCACACCGCCACCGTCGAGTGGTGCGACGCCGAGGTGCTGCGCCGGCTGCGGCGCCGCTCGCTCGCCGCCCTCCGCCAGGAGGTCGAGCCGGTGCCGCCCCGCTCGCTGGCCGCCTTCCTGCCGCAGTGGCAGCACCTCGCCGGGCACCGGCTGCGCGGCCTCGACGGCCTCTACCGGGTGGTCGAACAGCTCCAGGGCACCGCCCTGCCCGCCTCCGCCCTGGAGAAGCTGGTCCTCCCGGCCCGGCTGAACGACTACACCCCCGAGATGCTCAACGAGCTGATGGTCGCCGGCGAGGTCGGCTGGGCCGGCGCCGGCGCCCTGCCCGGCAAGGACGGCTGGATCAGCCTCCACCTCGCCGAGAACGCCCACCTGCTGCGCCCCGAGCCGGTGCCGCCCGCCCTCACCCCCGTCCACACCGACCTGCTGGAGGCCCTCTCCGGCGGGTACGGCCTGCTCTTCCGCCAGCTCGCCGACCGGCAGCCGGACACCCCCGAGACGGCCCTCGCCGACGCGCTCTGGGACTTGGTCTGGGCCGGGTACGTCACCAACGACTCGCTCGCCCCGCTGCGCGCACTGCTCGGCTCCGGCCGCACCGCCGGGTCGACGGCGCACCGGGCGCCGCGCGCCACCCCGCGCGGCCGCTTCGGCGTCGCCGGCCGGCCCTACGGGACCCCCCCCCCCCCCCCCCCCCCCCCCGCCGGCCCCCGGGCGGTGCTGCCCGGGGCCCCCACC